>SKXS01000029.1 GCA_007128345.1 Spirochaetia bacterium | reverse complement strand
TCCCATGAAGAAAGAGAACAGTCCGTCTGTCCACTGGGCAGACATACATGCAAGGAACATCATACGCAGCAAGGGAGACAAGGCGCAATATGTCTGCGCCTCCGGCATCACTCCTTCCGGCACCGTGCACATCGGCAACTTCCGTGAGATCATCTCCGTCGAACTGGTAGTACGAGCTCTGCGTGACCTGGGAAGGGATGTGCGGTTCATTTATTCCTGGGATGATTTCGATGTATTCAGAAAGGTCCCGAAGAACATGCCCGAGCAGGAACTGCTGCAAAGTTATTTGCGTAAGCCGATTACAGTGGTCCCTGACACAACGGGAACCAGCGAAAACTACGCCAGGGCGAATGAAGAGCGCATTGAGCGGCAGCTGCACATCGTCGGGATTGATCCGGAGTATATCTACCAGGCCAGGCAGTACCAGGCAGGAACATACGCCCAGAGCATTCGCACTGCCCTGGAGCACCGTGAAGAAATTCGGGCATGCCTGAACAAGCACCGCAGGGAACCGCTGCCTGAATCCTGGATGCCCGTATCGGTATTCAGTTCTTTTACCGGCAGGGATGCCACTGAAGTGATCTCTTGGGACGGTCAATGGGGCATTACCTATCGGTGCCTGGAGACTGGAAAAGAGGAAACCCTGGATATGAGAAGCGCAAAGTGGGTGAAGCTTCCTTGGAGGATCGACTGGCCCATGCGCTGGGCATTCGAAGGAGTCGATTTTGAGCCTGCGGGCAAGGACCATCATTCAGAAGGGGGCTCCTTTGATACTGCCAAGGAGATTGTGAAGGTCTTCGGGAGTGATGCACCCTATACGTTCCAGTATGATTTCATTAGGATCAAGGGCAAGGGCGGCAAGATATCATCGTCAAGCGGTGAAGTAGTGAGCCTTACGGACGTGCTGGAGATATATCAGCCGGAGATTGTCCGGTATCTCTTTGCGGGCACCCGGCCGAACACGGAGTTTGCAGTTTCATTCGACCTTGATGTGCTAAAGATATATGAGGATTATGACAAGTGCGAACGCATCTACTACGGCGACGAGGAGGTAGGAGAGAAGCGCAGGCAAAAGGAATCAAGAATCTATGAACTCTCGCAGGTGTCCTCGGTCCCCGAAGACAAGCCGTACCAGGTGCCCTTCCGTCATCTATGCAATCTCCTGCAGATCCACAGCAGAGATATTGACTCGGTCATCAGCTCACTTGGCGTGGTAGAGAAGCACCAGGAAGAACGGCTGCGCACCCGATGCGCCTGCGCGCTGAACTGGCTTGATCTCTATGCACCGGAAGAATTCACCTTTTCCCTGCGAGAACCGGGCTCCTCTGTCCCTGAATTTCCCAATGAAATACTAAAGGCCCTCGGGCAACTCTGCCATGTGGCAGAACGTATGGATGATCTGTCGGACAGTGAACTCTCTGAGGAAATCTATGCGGCGGCCCATGCTTCGGGATGTGAGCCCAAGGATTTATTTGCCGCCAGCTACCAGGTGCTCATCGGCAAGGAGCGGGGTCCCAGGCTTGCGGGATTTATGAGGACCTGCGGCAGAGAGAAGGTGATCCCACTGCTCAGATCGTATGCTCAGTAGATGAGCTTTTTGACCAGATCGTCTCGCTTCCTCCATTTATGCTGCACCTTCACACGGAGGTCCAGCTCAATGGAGTAGGGGAACAGCTTTCTGAGTTCCCGCTGGGACGCCTTTCGGATATCCCTGATACCACGACCACCCTTGCCTACCACGATTCCCTTCTGCGATTCCCGCTCAACGTTGATGAATGCCCTGATGAAGAGTTTGCTGTTCGGCTCATCAGTTTCAATATCGGCGATATCAACAAAGACAGCATGGGGGATCTCTTCACTTACCCGGATAATAGTCTGTTCCCGGATTATTTCAGCAATGCGGAATTCAGGCGGCTGATCGGTATAGTACTCCTCAGGGTAGAGAGCTTCGCCTTCAGGTGCAAGGCCTATGAGGACATCCAGAAGAGTCTGTATGCCCTCCCGTGTAACAGCAGACACAGGAATACACATGACTGCCGGCAGTCTGGCGTGTATCCATGTTGCTGCCTCATCGGGGACTGCATACGGCAGGTCAATCTTATTTACCGCCGCCACTACAGGGACGGAGGTAACAGAGAGAAGGTCCAATATAGCTGATTCCTCCCTGCCTGGCTTCCGGCTGGAGTCAACAACATAGAGGATGGTATCCGCATCATTCATGGCTCTGACAGCCACGTGTTGCAGCTGGCGGTTGAACTTCCTTTCGGAATCGTGGTATCCAGGAGTATCAAGGAAGAGCAGTTGGCCAAGGGGATCGTTCCATATGCCCCTGATCATATTTCTCGTGGTCTGGGGCACCGGCGAGATGATAGAGACCTTATGACCGCATATAGTGTTGAGCAGGGAAGATTTTCCGGCCGATGGGCGGCCTATGATGGATACGGCAGCACTTTTCATAGAGAATATAGTACCGGGTTTTTATGACAGTGCATAGACTTCAAGGAGAACAATCAGTTGATGAATCATACCAAAGCGACAGTAGGAGCTATCATTATCCAGGATGGAAAGGTGCTGCTGGAGAAGCGCAGCAATAAGCCGTTTGAGGGATATTGGTGCATACCTGGCGGGCATATTGAGTTTGGCGAACACCCTGAATATGCCGTCAGGAGAGAAGTCCGGGAGGAGACTGGCCTTGAAATTGGTTCCCTGACATTTTTCAACTACTACAGCGAATACTTTGAAGAGATGCAGTGGCATGCTGTTGCGCTCATTTTCCTGGCTGAAGCCCACGGAGAGCTGTCCCCGCAGCAGGGGGAGGTGTCAGAACTCAGGTGGGTCACTTCTGACGAACTGCTCCAGTATTCGCTGGCATTCAACCATCAAAGCATACTCAAAGATTATTTGGGATATGTAAAAAAACAATGAAACCCTATTGAGTATTTGACACAATGCCCTTTGCAAGTGTAGTATGTATCGAAGAGTATACTATTTAATGGAGGTATGTTAATGAAAAAACTGATCATTGCTTTTTTCATTCTCCTTCTCGTGTCAGGATTCGCCTTTGCCCGCGGGGCTCAGGAAGTAGAGATTATTGACATTGAAGAAGAAGAGGTCGTAGACGAATTTGAAGGAATCGTCTCAATCGTTCATGACGGCTGGGAACAGGGAAAGCCGGGAGGACGGTTTGTGATGTCAAGCTTCGGCTCCGGCCCAAGGTCATTTAATACCATTGTAGCCGCAGAGACTTCAACCACTGATATTACTGACAGGCTCTATTCGGGACTGGTCCGTAGAAATCAGATGACCCTGGATTGGGAGATGTCACTAGCAGAGAGTTATACGATCTCTGCAGATGAGAAGACCATTACCTACAAGCTGAAGCCTGATCTCAAATGGTCTGACGGAGAGCCCCTTACGGCAGCTGACTTCGTGGATGCGGTCAACCTGATCTATCTGGATCCCGAAGTGCAGACCAACAGCAGAAGCGCACTGATGCCTAGCGGTATTGCGACTGAGTGGGAGCAGCTCGATGATCTGACTCTCTCGGTCACCTTCCCCTTCGTCTATGCGGGGATCTTTAATTCCACTTCAGTTGCTCCGCTTCCCATGCATATTCTGCGGCCTATCGTAGATGAGCAGGGAGCAGCAGCTCTGAACGCCTACTGGGGTGTTGATACCGATGTCAGGTCAGTTGTAGGAAACGGTCCGTTCGTGATCGACAGCTATACCCCCGGACAGCGGGCAGTGCTGAAGAAGAACCCCTACTACTACGAAAAGGATGAGTGGGGAGTCCAGCTTCCCTACATCGATGAACTCGTGTTTGAGTTTGTCCCCGATACAGACACTCAGCTCCAGCGCTTTCTCGCAGGAGCCCTTGATTTCCTCGCATTTACCGGAGACCAGGTTGCCCTGGGTCTGGACCGGAAAGACGAAGTAGGATTTACCCTCTACAGCGTAGGTCCGGCGGCGAGCAGTCAGTTCATCACCATCAACCAGAACCCCAACAGCCCGGCTCTTGCCGATACTCCGAAGCTTGAATGGGTTTCCAACAGGACATTCCGCCAGGCACTGGCACATCTTGTTGACCGCCAAACCATGGTTGATACCATCGTATACGGCTACGGGTATCCCCAGTACTCCTTTATTCCGGTCTTCTCACCTTACTACTGGGACGGATCTCCTGACTTTGCATTCCCCTATGACCCGGAAAGGGCCAAGGATATGCTTGACAGCATCGGCTATGTTGACCAGAACGGAGACGGCTGGAGACAGGATCCCGACGGCAACAAGATTTCTCTGGATCTGAAGACCAATGCCGGAAACGCGGTACGTGAGGCAATGGGCGAGCTCTTTAGCCAGGATGCACGGGAAATTGGTCTGGATATTACCTTCCAGCCTGAGGACTTCAACGTCATGGTCGGCCGGCTTCTCAGCAGCTTTGACTGGGAGCTGATCCTCATCGGTCTTACCGGTTCAGTTGACCCGATCAGCGGCGCCAACGTGTATCCTTCCAGCGGTAACCTGCACATGATTGAACCGCTCCAGGAGAGCCCAAGGCGTGCGTGGGAAGCCCGGGTTGACGAACTGTGGGACTATGCGAACAACACCACCAGCGAACAGCAGCGGGTTGACGGGTATCGTGAGATGCAGCAGATCTGGATTGAGGAAGTGCCGTGGGTATTCACCATAAACGCCGCGGTCATCCATGGTTGGGGAAACGAGTGGGGGAATATTTACCCGCATCCTGTTCAGGGTAATAACAACCTTTCAATCCTGCATCGTGTCTACCAGAAGTAACATGTATTTCTCTCGCACATAAAGTATCGCTTCCGTCCCGGTTCATTACCGGGACGGGAGTTCTTCTTGTAAGGAAACCCTAGATGCAGTTACACCATAACATGATTCGTAAGTTTCATTGGAAAATGACCTTTATTCTTGATGTGCTCCTGTGGGCATTACTGGTATTTGTCGGCAGCTGGGGATGGTTTGTCAGCATCTTTGCCGCAGAAGTACTCATGTGGCTTATGAGGCTCATATGGATCAGCCCGATGATGCTCAGGTTCATCATCAGAAGGCTCATCCACATGATTCCCATAGTCATAGCAGTTGTGGCCATAGGATTCGGGCTGATTCAGCTTGCCCCAGGGGATGCCTTTACCCTCATGTCCCTGGATCCCAGCATCCGTCCTGAGGACATTGCGATGTTCCGCAGGCAGTTCGGCCTTGACCAGCCCTGGTACATACAGTTTTTCAGGTATATCTGGAATGCCCTGCGCGGAGATTTCGGCTATTCACTGACCATGAAGGCACCGGTTTTCACCCTGGTAAGCCAGCGAGCTGCCAACACTATCTTGCTCTCCCTCACTTCATTGGCATTAGCCTGGGGGCTGAGCATTCCCTTCGGAGTAGTGGCGGCACGCAACCAGTACAACTGGAAAGACCAGTCTATATCATTTTTTGCATTCTTTGGGCTGGCCATCCCTAACTTTTTCCTGGCATTCCTGCTAATCTACATTGTGTCAGCTACGGGTTTCAGGGCCCTTCCACTGGGCGGCATGACCAGTATCGACCATCCCCAGATGACCCAGCTGCAGCAGGTTCTGGATATAGCCCGGCACCTGGTCATTCCCGCGGTAGTTATCGGCACATCGCAGATGGCATCCCTTACCCGCTACATGCGGGGGAATATGCTTGAAATACTTAACCAGCAGTATGTCGTTACCGCCCGGGCGAAAGGCCAGTCGGAAGGCAAGGTGGTCTACCGGCATGCGCTTCGCAATGCCATCAACCCCATGATCACGATCCTGGGGTTCCAGCTTGGTGCGGTCATGTCAGGGGCGGCATTGGTGGAGAATGTCCTAGCCTGGCCTGGCCTGGGACGGCTGATTCTTCAGGCACTTTTGGAGCGGGACATCTACATGGTTACCGGGAGCATTATCTACGGCGTGATCCTCCTGGTGGTGGGGAACCTGATTGCCGATATTCTCCTGGCACTAGTTGATCCTCGAATAAGGGTAAGCTGATGATAGAACAGAAAGATATAGATCAAGTACCTGTAGATATTGAAGATGTCTCCCTGGATGTGCGGGAAGGCATATCCGATGAGGGTCAGTCCCTGTGGTCGGTATACGTCAGGAGATTTAAGAAGCATACCCTCGGAAGGGTAGGACTGGTTATTCTTATCATTCTCTACCTCAGTGCGCTCTTTGCTGACTTTCTCTCCCCCTTTTCCATGACCTGGACTGACCGGGGCAAGTCATACCATCCGCCGACTTCCGTTGTCTGGTTCCAGGACGGCCAGTTCAAGCCCTTTGTCTATGAGCAGCGGGTAGTGAATATCGCCCGCAGGCTCTACAGCCCGGTCCCCATGAGGACCCTCAGGGTAGTGACCATAGAGACGGTGGTAGGCAGGAGTCCGCGAAGAGCGCTCTCCTTCGCACAGAGTGCGGAGGAACGCAAGGCTGAAGTGCTTTCTGAGGTTCAGCGCCACTACCGAATTCCGGATGAAGATCCGATACTGGTGAAATTGGCAGCTGAGATTGATGCTATTGAACAGTTGGGAGATGTGGATGAGCACCGCAGGATCGTGCTGGGAACCCGTACGGTAAACGGTATTGAACAGGACATAGAAGTCTGGCTGACTAAGGGAAATAAGAACTACCTGAGAGTCTTTTCGCAGGGAATACCGTACAGCTTCCTTGGACTGTTTTCTGCGAACCGCCATCTGGTGACTTCGCCAACGGGGGGGTTCTTTCCTATGGGAACCGATCAGCTGGGACGTGACTTGCTTTCCAGGATGCTTCACGGAAGCCGACTCTCGCTCTCGGTGGGGGTGATTGGTGCGATCCTCACCTTCTTCATAGGCATCATCATAGGAGGGCTGGCCGGGTACTTCGGCGGTATTGTGGATACCTTGCTCATGCGGCTCACCGAGATTGTTATTGCCTTCCCGTCGCTCTATCTGCTCTTTGCACTGCGATCCAGCTTTCCTCCCGGGCTGACATCGATACAAATCTATCTCCTGATCATAATCATATTATCGCTGGTCGGCTGGGCAACTCTGGCCAGGATCATCCGGGGCATGGTGCTCTCTATCAAGACGGAGGACTATGTGCTCAGTGCGCGGACCATGGGGCTCTCACACTGGAAAATCCTGATCCGGCATGTGCTCCCTAATACCTTTTCATTTTCGATCATCCAAGTGACTCTGGCAATACCCGGGTATATCCTGGGCGAATCGGCCTTGAGCCTTCTGGGGCTGGGTATCACCGAGCCCCAGGCATCCTGGGGACTTATGCTGTCGGTTGCCCGCAGTACGCGGGTAATCCAGGACTTCCCATGGGTTTTGGCACCTGGATTTGCAATATTCCTGGCTATCCTGGCCTGGAACTTCTTTGGTGACGGGGTGCGTGACTCGGTGGATCCCCGGAGCAAGCACTAAGATAGTGGTGAGAATCTATGAGTAACGTACTGCTTGAAATACAGAATCTGAGAACTTATTTCCATATGCACGGCTACACTGTCCGGGCGGTGGACGGGGTCGACCTCCAGGTTATGGAGGGGGAAAACGTCGGCATTGTGGGGGAATCGGGCTGCGGCAAGAGCCAGACTGCCATGTCCATCATGCGGCTGGTGCCCGATCCCCCCGGCGAAATCATTGACGGTGATATCCTCCTTCGGGGAAAGAGCCTGCTGAAGCTCAAGGAAGAGGAGATGCGGAAAGTCAGAGGGAATGACATCTCCATGATCTTCCAGGAACCTATGACGTCACTGAATCCGGTGTTTACCGTGGGCTACCAGATATCTGAAGGGCTCATGCTCCACCGGGATATGTCCAAGAACGAAGCCATCAAGGAGAGTATCCGGCTCCTGAAGATGGTGGGCATCAGCGATCCCGAGGAGCGCGTCAAGGAGTACCCGTTCCAGTTGTCAGGGGGACTGAGACAGCGAGTCATGATCGCCATGGCTATGGCATGCGAACCGGCAGTGATGATTGCCGACGAACCTACTACTGCACTTGATGTATCCATCCAGGCTCAGATTCTCCGGCTTATGCGGGACCTCCAGCAAAAGAAGAATACTGCCACAATGTTCATCACCCATGATCTTGCGGTGATTGCAAGCTTCACCCAGCGGGTCATGGTCATGTATGCGGGGGTAGTGGTTGAGATGGCTTCAGTGAACGACATATTCAAGAAGCCCCTTCATCCCTATACCCATGGACTGCTGACTTCCATTCCGGTGCTTGGAGACAGCAAGTACCGTGATGACGGCAGCAGGAGGCTTTTGTACACCATACCGGGCACCCTGCCTGATCCTAAGCGTATCATTAAAGGATGCCGTTTCACCAGCCGCTGCCCTAAGGTGATGAAAAAATGTTATGAAGCAGAACCTGAACTGGTCTTTACTGAGAAAGATCACAAGGTTCGATGCTACCTCTATAGCGACACTGTGCGCGAGACTCCTGCATATTTGGATGTTCCCGTGCGCGGCCTGTCCAAAAAGCAGAAGAAACAAGCGAAGAAGGATAAGATACGTGGGTAATCAACTGTTAGCAGTACGGAATCTGAAGAAGTACTTTCCGGTAAAGGCCGGACCTTTTTCGGGGAAGTCCCTGATCCTCAAGGCTGTGGACGGGGTTAACATGGATATCATGAAGGGAGAGACCATCGGCTTGGTGGGTGAGTCAGGATGCGGGAAGACTACAGTGGGCCGCTGTATGCTCCGCCTCTACGAGCCCGATGAGGGGAGAATATTCATCGATCCTGAAAAGCACACCAAGGCCATCAATATCGTTGAAGAGTTTGATGCGAAGCGTTTTGCACTTGAAGATAAAATTCATTCTATAGAACGGGAAATTGCCGGCCCCAAGGTGCTGCGGAAGGAAATACGGTCTCTTCTCAAGCAGGTCCACGAGCTCAAGCTCAAAGCCAGGCAGGCAGGGAGGAGAACCGACATCCTTTCCATGGGCCGCGATGATATGTCCAAGGCCAGAAAGCGTCTCCAGATGGTGTTTCAGGATCCCTGGGCATCGCTGAATCCCATGATGCTGGTCAAGGACATCATTGGAGAAGGCCCGAAGGAATTCGGCACCCACAAAGGTGCTGCGCTGGACAAGTGGGTGAACGAGCTCCTAGACAAAGTGGGACTTCCCCGAGCTGCGTCGAACCGCTATCCCCATGAATTTTCCGGTGGACAGCGGCAGCGCATCGGCATAGCCCGTGCGCTGAGTCTCACCCCCAGTATTATTGTATGTGATGAACCGGTGAGCGCGCTGGATGTTTCCATCCAGGCACAGGTTATCAATCTGCTCATCGAACTGCAGGATGACCTGGATCTGACCTACATATTCATTGCCCATGATCTGAGCGTGGTGCAGTATGTATCTGACCGGATATCCGTCATGTACCTGGGAAAGATGGTGGAAAACGCCAATGCCAAGCAGCTCTACAAGAACCCCAGACATCCCTACACCATCAGCCTCATGTCTTCTGTGCCGGTTGCTGATCCTGAGCATAAGAGCGAGGAGATCATCCTGGAGGGAGACGTACCCAGTCCTGTAAGCCCTCCGCCTGGATGTACATTCCATCCCCGGTGCCGCTATGCCATCGACATCTGCAGGAAGGAGATCCCTGTACTGGAAAAGGATAAGGACGGACACGTGATAGCCTGCCACAATCCGCCCAACGATTAATCATGATATTGGTGAAATCACGTTATGTGATACGGCTCCAAGATATTGAGCGTCCCAAGCTTATCTACAGCCCCCTGAGAAGGGGGTTATATATCGGTATAGGTGTGCTGCTCGGTATATCCATGGCAGTCGGACTCCCAGCATCACCAGATCCCTTCGGTGATCAGCTCTTCGGTACCCTGTTCATCATACTGCTGATGATTTTCTCCCTCAGTATAGGTGCCTATGCACGTACCTGGCATTTTGATAAACAAAGCAAAACAGTGACCGTATCACGTTCGGCAGCGGGCATAGTCTACCAGCAGGAGCAGTTTCCCCTTGCTTCTCTTCGTGAAGTATGTGTTGAGTCTGCCAGGCTTCTGCCGGATTCAGCAGTGCCGGGAGGAAGCCGGGGAAGGGTCCGTTTTTCCTACGCGGATAAACGGAAATTCTATTATTCGCTGATCCTGTATGTAGCGGAGAGACGCATTAAGGTTGACGATGGTACTGACGGGGGGCATATGCAGCAGTTGGGAGAGGTGCTTGCCCATGCACTGGGAGTTCCCTTCAGAGTCCGGGAAATCTAAGGCTCTCCGAGGAGATCATCATGCGCAGCATTCAGAAGACTCTCCATAATCTTCCGATTAATCTGGTAATACACCTTATTCTGTTCGCCTACCTCAAAAGTCAGCAGGCCTGCTGAAAGCAGCTTGTTGATATGGTAGGACATGGTCGCTGAGGTAATGCCGAAGTGCTTTGCGAGCTCATTGCTGTACCAGGTCCGTTTTGCGCAGAGCCGTATGATTTCCACCCGTTTCGGATCGGATAGGGAATTGAACAGGAGTTCGCTCTTGGCCTTTCGGTCAATCTCTTCAAGCAGCCGTTCCCGCCTCAGGCCGAACCAGAAAATGGGGTCTTTCAGGGATATGGTGAACCCCCGGTCATAGCAGTAGGAGACGTAGAGCGCCACATCCTTTCTGGAACCCAGGACCGTTTTGTAATGGCCTATGCTGATTGCGTCAAGATAGCCGTCGGGATCTTGGGCAAGCTTCTGCTTAACCTCGGGAATACGCTGGGAGAGCACGGCCCTGATCTCGTCTTCATGGGGCAGGAAGTACGTGGTGTAGAATTTTTCGTAGGTCTCAATAATTCGTTTCTTCCATTCACCCGGCTCCTTGAACAGTTGGAGGAGAGTTTTCTCCTGGCCTTCGGATTTCATGAAGAAGTGGGCTTCAATCTTGCTCTTTATCATGCGGGGAGTAAGTTTTTCCAGCGGGATCTTGTGGATATCAGCAATCTTTAGGTATAAGTCCCGAAACTCCTCTTCACTCATACGCTTGAGGTGTTCAAGAAACTCTTCAGCGGTCTCCATCTTTTCCTTATGCAGCTGGTAGAAGATGACCCAGTTGTTGATATGAAACTTAGCAAAAAGGAACTCCAGGTCGTTGCGCAGAAAGGATGATATGGAGGCGTCAGTCTCATCAAGCCATTCCTTGATCATCGGATCCATTGTGATAGGAATTTCCTGATCGTCTTTCTTTAAGTAGACGCTGACATAGGTATAAAGAAAGCCGAGGCTTTCCATGGCCATTGATGCATTGACTTTCATGCAATGAGTATAGCATATAGATGATTTTATTACTAGACTATTTGAGATAATTCAAGAAAAATAATCTAATAAAATTCTAAAAATTTCTAAT
>SKXS01000092.1 GCA_007128345.1 Spirochaetia bacterium | reverse complement strand
CTGGATTCCCGCGCAGTCATACCTCCGCACACCACCGCGATGGATGTACTGTTCTACGTGACGCAAGGCAGCTGCAGCATTACCCTGGGACAGAGATCCATATCTGCGTATGCAGGGGACGCTCTGGCAGGTCCCGCAGGCATTCCCCACGGCCTTGAAAATCCGCATGAGCATCCCGCATCAGTTCTGGTGATCAAGCTTCCTGCATAACCGCATCCTTCCTGCTGGGTCAGCAGGAGAAAAATCACCTTTTATGCATCTTTTCAGGCACGGTTACGAGCAGCTCGGCCTATTTTGCGAGGCGTGTGCCTATACAGATCATAGTCATATTTTGCATGATTTACCGTATGCAGCCGCTGTGCCAGATCTTTTAGCGATATCGCCTCTTTCAGGCTCCAGAGAATCCAACTCAGTACTGAAGTGTCTGGAGAGTTCTCCCGGAAGATGCGTATCTGCCATTTCATCATCCTGCTCCCCGGGTTCGGGGAGCAGGATGATCTGGAGCATGCACATAGTCTGTATCCCTCCGTCAGATGACTATGCTCAAGATAAAAGGCACGCATGCAATGAGCGCCATGAACCGCTTCGGCTTCACCTCAGACTTGTCCTCCCACTGGAACAACTTCAGGCAGAGTACCAGGTTCACCAGGATGCTCGCTGCGAGTACCGCCAGAGATACAGCCCCTGCATATGTTGAGACGGAGCTTTCCATGGCAAAGGCCTCAAATCCCCTGATGCCGTGGGTTGCCGGAAGCAGAGAGACAAGGAAGTTCAGGTTCTCAGGGATCATATCCTGGGGAACCATGATGCCGCTGAGCACCACCGAAGGAATGTAGAACCCCTGGGCAAAAAGCAGTCCTGCTCGCTGTGACGGGGATACAATGCCGATGAGCAGACCGAAAGTGGAAAGCGAAAGGGATACCAGGATGAATACAAGGAAAAACCATCCCCAGTGCACCGGTGCAGTTCCGCCGAACACGAGGATGCTCAAGACTGTGATGATCACCGATACCAGAAACGCGTGGATGAGGTGTCCCGCCACCGGTATGGTGACCAGCGATACGGCACGCACGCCGTTTACCCGGTAGCTTCGGTAGATGCCGGCCTCTCGCTCGGTGATCATGGTTGATGAGAGGTTCAGCAGGGCTGACGACATGACTGCGAAAACGACCATTCCCGGAACCATGAGCTCTGTAAAGAAGGGGTTGATCTGGGCCATAAAGAGCCCGGCCATGGCGAGGAATGCCAGAGGAAAGAGATAGTTCATGAGCATCAGGCTCTTGTCCCTCAGTCCCGTCTTGAAATCGTAGGTCAGATGAAATGTATATCCGTTCATACCGCGGTCTCCTTATTTTTGGTTATTTCCATGAAGCGCTGTTCCAGTGACGGACGCTCTACCCTGAGGTCCACCAGCACATCCTGCTGTTCTTCGATGAATGCCAGGAGCTTCACCACCGATGATCCCGGATCATGGGTCTGATACTGCACGTAGCCGTCCTTGACCGACACCAGCGAAGATCCCGGCAGACGGGGCTTCACCTGTATGACACTTCCGTTTTCAGTGCTTACTGTGATAGTGGTCCGCTTATCCCCCGCAGCGGTTACCTGGGACGGTGTGCCGATTACTGCAAGCTTTCCGCCTATGATGATGGCAAGCTCATCACAGAGATTTTCAGCTTCAGCCATATCGTGGGTAGCCATAACTACAGTCCTGCCCGCGTCACGCATCTCCCTGATGAGCGCATGCAGCTCCAGTCGTGATTCGACATCAAGCCCCGCAGTCGGTTCATCAAGAAACAGGACATCCGGGGAGTGTGCCGATGCAACCGCCAGTGAGAGTCTCCGTTTCTGCCCGACCGACAGAGATGCGTAGGGCACATCCTTCCTGCCGCCGAGGCCGAACCGGTCCAGCAGCGCCATATCGGGGATGATGCCGTGGTATCGTCCGAAAAAGCGCATGGCATCCCTCGGAGTCATCATGCCGGGTATGCCCGATGTCTGGAGCTGGACGCCGATTGCACGATAGAGAGCCCCGTTGTGGGTTGCCGGATCTATTCCAAGCACATATATTTCGCCGCTTGTCCTGTCCCGAAGACCCTCAATGCATTCAAGGGTAGTGGTCTTCCCGGCTCCGTTTGGACCCAGAAGGCCGAATATTGTTCCTTTTGCAACCGAAAACGACAGATTGTCCACCGCCCGGTGCTTCCCGTACTCCTTTACCAAACTGCGCACTTCCAGCGCGTACTGATCACTCACTTTTTTCCTCCTTGCGTAATTCCAGCAGGTAGAATGCCTCTCCCGCATCTTCTAAGTATCCGCGAATCATCTCATTGGCACATGGATGGATGATCCCCGCATTCACCATCATCGCCAGTCCATGACTGAAGATATGAGAATTCCTGATTAATCCCTCCTGTGCCTTCGGGGACATTCCGCTGATCATTTCGTCTTCGGTCTCTTGAGAACCGAACTGTTCATAGAACGAATCTCTCATCTGCAGCACATCCTCCGAATCCCGCACATCAGGCCTGTCCAGGAACAGAAACCTGAAGAGCTGCTTCTCATCACGGGCAAAGACCACGTAGCCCACAGCAATATCAAGGACTGGATTGCCTGTGTAGTCTCTCATCTGATAGTCATGCATGAGCTTTCTCGACCGGTCCTTAAGCTCCTTCTCCAGGTCATCCAGGGATTTCATATGCGAGTAGATAGGCATTGTGGATGATCCAAGGTGTCCTGCTATGCTCCTGGCGGTAACCTGCTTCCATCCATGTTCCCTGATCAGCTCCCATGCAGCATCGATGACTTGCTCACGGGCAAAAACCCTCGGCTGCTTCATAGTACCTCCTCGTTAGATACAACGTATGTTATTTAATATAACTGTTGTTATAATAAATAACGTTAGTTATTTTGTCAATATCCCAACTGCATTTTTTTTTACTTTTTTTCACGTACGCTGCAGTGCCTGAATCTCTATACCTCTCTTGACAACCCATGGTACAATGCGCCATGGACCT
>SKXS01000219.1 GCA_007128345.1 Spirochaetia bacterium | reverse complement strand
TAAACCCACGAATTTAAAAAAATTTTGCTACTTGCAAGTTTCATGTAATTAAGATAATATATGCACTTAAGTGTTATCATAAAATATTACCAATCAAAAAATCAATTCAATTAAAACAGTTCTCCAAAAAAATTTTATTATCTTCGAAAACTATACGGGAATACGTGCTTGATGTTCCAGGAAGTCTTTGCAGGGCTTTCTTAGTTTTTGCGGCTAAGGAGTAAGAACATGACTAGTAAGCGATTGTGCGTCATCTCCATTCTCGTAGGATTACTCTTCTTTCTTGCGTTAACTGGGTGTCAGCTGGCTGATGCGGCAGCTCCAGATGAGGCAGAATTCAATGAAGTATCTGCGGACAGGCTGGGTGACGATGCTCAGGAAGAAGCGGAAGAAGAGGCGAGTGAGCCGGAATCTGGTTACTACATCTTCTACATTTACGTTGAGTAACTACAGACAATTAATTTCAGCGTCACTGCCTGATGCAGGGTATGTGCCTCGATAATTCAGTCAGTATCTGGTTTCAGGCAGGGTCTTTTATTGCACTAAAGAGACTGAAGCTATAGGATTGTGCCGAGTTCTCTTACCCGTAGTGCCGCAAGTTCCACCGCATCAATGATCTGCTGGTATCCGGTACAGCGGCAGATGTTTCCCCTCAAAGCGAGTCTGATCTCTTCTCTGGTTGGTGACGGATCTGATATTAAAAGTCCGTATGAAGACATGATCATGCCCGGGGTGCAGAATCCGCACTGCAGCGCCCCTGCATCTATGAACGCCTGCTGGATAAGGTGGAGATCCCCGTCCTGTGAGAGTGCCTCAATAGTGAGGACGTGCTTTCCCGCAATTCTGTGCAGGGGTATCGTGCAGGAACGGACAGCTTTCCTGTTCACCAGGACGGTGCAGCTGCCGCACTGGCCGATTGCGCACCCGTTCTTGGTTCCTGTCAGGCTGAGTTCCTCCCTGAGGAAATGCATAAGGGTCTGCTCTCGTGAAGATGCATCTAGTGCATAGGCCGTGCCGTTTACGGTGAAGGTATTCATGCGAGGTCCTCCGGTCTGAGGCGGATGGGGGTCTTAGTACAGCGTATGCCTGTTGCGTTATATACTGCATTGGCTATGGCTGGAGCCATGAGCTCAATAGCCGGTTCACCGATACCCTTTGCTCCGGTAAGCGAGTTCGGATCATAATTCTCCACAATAATCCCCTTGATATCAGGAATGTCGGTAGATCTGGGTACCTTATAGGTATTGAAGTTCAGCGATGTGACAACCCCTGTATCGTCGGTAACCTCTTCCATGAGGGCCATGCCGATGCTCTGGGCTATGCCTCCGTACATCTGGCCGAGGATCATGGTTGTGTTAACTGCCTTTCCTATGTCGTGGGCTGCAACAGCCCTGGTAACCCGAATACGGCCGCTTGCACGGTTGACCATGACTTCAGCTGCCTGGCAGCTGTACACATAGGTGAAGTAGGCGTTTCCCTGTCCGGATGATTCATCCCAGCTTACCTCAGGTGCACGGTAGGTACCGATGGTGTAGGGAGTGATTCTCTTTAGGTAGAGCACATCCATGGCCTCCCTCCAGCTCATGCTGTATTGTTCGGTGAGTCCCCAGATCCTGTCATCACGGAAGGATACATCTCCTGCAGTGCAGCGCAGGGGATCTGCAAGGTGCTCTGCAAGCAGTTCTTTGAGCTTGACGGCGGCAGCTGCGACTGCGCTTCCTCCCATGAGCGTTCCCCGGGTTGCCACGGTTGTCCCGCCGTCGGGAATGGAGCTTGTTGAGGACCTCCGGTATCGGATATGCTTTCGGTCAAGGCCCAGCTGCTCGGACAAGATAAGAATCATCGCCGTCTCGGAGCCCTGGCCGTTTTCGTGAATACCCGTCTCCAGCAGCACTGTCCCGTCCTGCTGCGCGTTGATGATGCATGAGCAGTAGTCCATACCCTCAGCGCCCAGGCTGGAGCCCCGGTAGCTGACTGCCAAGCCTATGCCGTAGAGCTCCTCAGCGTCCTTCGTTCCCCGGGAGCACTGATTGAATTTCTCCTGGAAGCCAATCTCTTCAGACACCCGGTCCATGACTTCACCAATGCTGACGATGTGGGTATCCAGCACCTGGCCGGTAATGGTGGTGCTGTCCTGCCTGAGCATGTTCATTCTGCGTATTTGAAGGGGATGCATCTCCAGTTTGCATGCTGCCATGTCCATGAGCTGCTCGACTGCAAAATTGATTTGGGGAGATCCGAATCCCCGCATAGCCCCGCGAAATACATGGTTGGTTGCAGCACCGTAGATATCTGCATTGATGTGATCAACCATGTAGGGACCGCAGCACTGGACCAGGGAACGCCAGATCACCCAAGGGGTCACTGAAACATACGCCCCTGAATCTGCATGAATTTCTGCAGACACAGCTGTAATCGATCCCTCTTGTGTAAACCCCATGGCGTAGCGCATTCGATAGGGATGGCGCTTGTAGGATTCCCTGACGGACCATTCACGCATATAGGTAAGCTTGACAGGACGGTCCAGCAGACGAGCTCCCAAAGCTGCACGTGCACAGACACAGGCGGCGTTATCATCCTTGCCGCCGAATCCTCCCCCAACCGGAATGGTGTAGATTTCAAAGTTTGATTCAGGTTCTCCCATAAAAGCCGCAATGAACCTGCGTGTGCTGAAGGGATGCTGCATGGACCCGTAGACTTCAATAACCCCGTCGTGCCGGGGAACGCAGACTGCGGATTCAACTTCCATGTAGGCGTGCTCCACAGCCTGGGTGGTGAACTCTTCGGTGATCACCAGATCGCTCTCAGCAAGCATGGCATCGGGGGTTCCCCGGTGCAGCTGATGATGTGCGACGATGTTTGATGCTCCTTGTGACGGAACAACCGGACTGGAGGGATCAAGGGACTCATCTATGGTGAGCACCAGCTGCAGAGGAGTTCCCGTTACGATTACCTTGCCAGCTGCTTCCAATGCTGAATCACGTGTCTCTCCAATCACCAGCGCGGCGACATCACCCCATGACCTGACGGCAGTCGATGCCAGTAT
>SKXS01000122.1 GCA_007128345.1 Spirochaetia bacterium | reverse complement strand
TCAGGAGACTCAGCCTGCGTCTTTCCCGCATATAAATCGACCCCTGATATGCTCAAGCTCATGAAGGAGGCCGCATGTGCTGTCGCCAGGGATATCGGCATCAAGGGGTTTCTGAACATTCAGTTTGCCGTAAAGCAAAACGATCTTTACATCATCGAAGTAAATCCCCGCGCATCCCGTACGGTACCCTTCCTGTCAAAGACAACCGGTGTGGACTTGGTTGATGCGGCGGTCAGGGTGTGGGAAGGGGAGGACCTCAAAACCCAGGGCCTCGTTGATGAAACTGGTGTCGGCGAGGGTGCATGCCGCTATGGGTGGGCAATCAAGGAGGCGGTATTCTCATTTGACCGGTTTGCCGGTGTTGATCCGCTCTTGGGTCCGGAAATGCGGTCCACAGGTGAAGTGATCGGCATGGGAAGCACCTTCGGTGAAGCGTATGCAAAAGCACAGGCAGGATCGGGCAGCCGGCTGCCGGTGAAGGGGAAGGTGTTTGTCTCAGTGAACAGGAAGGACCGGCTTACCATCCTTCCCGTGGTCCAGGGGCTGCTGGATCTCGGTTTCTCAGTGGCAGCTACCCGGGGAACGGCGGCATTTCTCTATGATCACGGAATTCTGGCTGAAGTGATCCTCAAGGTGCATGAAGGGCACCCGAACCTGGTGGACAACATACGCAGAAAGCGTATCGACTTGGTGATCAATACCCCCATGGGGCAGAACGCGCAGCGCGGCGATGATGAAATCCGCACCGAAGCGATGCGGATGAAAATCCCCTATACCACAACTACCAGCGCGGCTGAGGCGGCACTGGAGGGCATCAGACATCTGCAGTCCCATGCCCCCTCAGTGATTCCGCTGGATAGGCTTACAGCACCTTAGCGAGCACTCCGTTGAGCCGTTTCACAAAGTCGGCCGGGTCCTTGACCATCACTCCCTCGACCAGGTAGGCCTGGTCCAGCAGAATTGAGCTCAGGTCAGCAATGTAGGCCTTATCGGACGAATCGGCTATATGCCGGATGATCTGATGATCCGGATTGATTTCCAGAATTGGAGTAAACTCTGTCTCCCCGCTCTGTCCCATGGCCTTGAGCAGCTGCTGCATCTGCACGGTCGGATCGTGCTCGTCCACCACGATGCAGGACGGCGCATCGGTGAGACGCGAAGATATGGTTACATCCTTCACCCGGTCTTTCAGCGCCTTCTTGATCTTCTTAACCGTCGGCTCAAAGTCCTTCGCCTTGGCTGTGTCCGACTCGTCCTTCAGATCATCGGCAGCTGAACTCTTGTTGATCGCCTTAAGCTCCTTCTCCTGAAACTTCCCGATGGTGGGGATGACGATATCATCGATTTCGTCATCCATGATGAGCACCTCGATGCCCCGCTTGCGGTATGCCTCAATCAGGGGAGAATTCCGAAGCGTCGCCTCGCTGCCTCCGGCAATATAGTAGATTGCCTTCTGGTCCTCCTTCATGCGCTCAACATAGGAAGCCAGGCTGGTGTATCTCTCCTGCTCAGTGGACTTGAACCTGATGAGCTCAAGCAGCGCATCCCGATTGGAATAATCCCCGTAGAGACCCTCCTTAAGCGGGCGGTTGTACTGGCTGATGAACTCTTCGTAGCGTTCCTGGTTGGATTCAGAGAGCTTCTTGAATTCACCGAGGAGTTTCTTTACTGAAGCGTTGCGTATATTGGTCATGACCCGGTTCTGCTGGAGGATCTCCCTGCTGATATTCAGCGGCAGGTCCTCTGAATCGATGATTCCCCGTACGAACCGCAGGTAGGGAGGCAGCAGTTCCTTTTCGTCATCAGTGATGAAGACCCGTCTGACATAGAGCTTCACCCCAGGCCGGTAGTCTGCATGATACATGTCAAAGGGTGCCTTCTTCGGAACAAAGAAAAGCGTTGTGTACTCGATAGTCCCCTCAGCCGCCGTATGGATGTAGAGCAGCGGATCATCACCGTCATAGGTCATGGACTTATAGAATTCATGGTAGTCCTCGTCCTTTAGGTCGCTCTTGGGCCGTTTCCAGAGAGCAGCCGCGGTATTGATCTGCTCAACCGTGTGCTCCCGCTTTTCCTTGCGGTCATCCCCCTCTCCTTCCCAATTTTTCTTGTAGTATGAGAGAAATATTGGGTAGGCGATATGATCCGAGTACTTCTTTACCAGCTGCTCAATCTGCCAGCTGGAAGCGAATTCCCTCCCGTCATCGTTCAGGTAGAGAGTTACCGTGGTACCGTGACTTTCCCGTTGTGCCGGATCAATGGAAAATGCCTGCTTCCCGGTGCTTGACCAGCGCCATGCTTCATGCTCGCCTGCCTTTCTTGATACGACCTCAACTTTGTCAGCTGCCATAAATGAGGAGTAGAATCCTACGCCGAACTGACCGATAAGATTGGCATCCTTTTTGGCATCCCCTTCCATGTGCTCCAGGAACCTCCGGGTCCCCGACCTCGCAATGGTCCCAAGCTGCTCCTCGAGATCCTTGGCGTTCATACCGATTCCGTTGTCCGTCACTGTCAGGGTCTTCTTGTGCTCATCGTCAAAGGTTATCTCGATGCGGGGAGTGAAAACGATCTGTTTGTAGGCATCATCTGTCAATGTCAGGTACCTAAGCTTGTCAATAGCATCAGATGCGTTTGAGATGAGCTCCCTCAGGAATATTTCCCGGTGCGAATAGAGGGAATGGATGATCAGGTGCAGCAGCTGCGATACTTCCGTTTTGAATTTTTTTTGAGACATACGAACGTGTTCTCCTTACCGTGATGTGTTCTTTCTGCGTGTGCGCATATACACAAAAATACACATTTTTTTCCAGGCAGGCAAATCATTTTGCCTGCCTAATAGATGCCGGTGAGAGAACCCACAGTAAAGATTACAGCAGCAACAATCACAGAAGATACGAAAGTAAGCACCAGGCCAGCCTTGGCCATGTCAAAGATGGAGAAGTATCCCGCTGAGTAGGGAATTACATTGGTCGGCGATGAGGTTACCAGGATGAAGGCCAGGGAGGCCACGATGGATGCAGGGAGGGCAACGGAGAGTACCGGTAGGT
>SKXS01000056.1 GCA_007128345.1 Spirochaetia bacterium | reverse complement strand
ATCCAGTTCGGCTTTCTTTGCCAGCTGATCCATGATGCCTGCCGCAATATTCGGTTCGTCGGTGATGTAGAATCGATCTCCTGGTGCATCATCAAGCTGTGTCCGCGTACCAGGCAGCCCTAACGCCCGTTTACGCTGCATCTGCCTCACGTACCTGCAGGATTCAAGAAAGGCAGATTTAGATTCAGCTTCTCTCAGGACCTTTATCACACGGTCGCTGATGCTATGATGAACGTTGCAGGTGATTCGGTTCATTATGCTACTCATCAATAGCCTCCTGCTCCATCACCCGTATGGCATAACGCTGCCTGAGCCTGATAATAAAACCGTAGACCTGTACTGAGAGTATAGGGAACACAGATGCCATAGCCAGCATGCCAAACCCGTCAATACTGTCGAGGGCACCCCCGATACCGAGGCCCATTGCCAAGACCAGCGGTACCGTGATAGGTCCGGTTGTAACTCCTCCGCTGTCCCAGGAGATTCCTGCAAAGTCACTGTCACTCCAGATGGTGAGAGGTATCAGGAGGAGATACGCCGGTGCAAGAAGCCAGATCATGGGAACAGCATAGATGATCCGGATCATTCCTGCAATCAAGCCGATACCGACGCCCACTGACACCGCACGGATCACTCCTCTTCCCTTCACGG
The DNA here is from genome assembly GCA_007128345.1 of Spirochaetia bacterium. Classification (GTDB taxonomy): domain Bacteria; phylum Spirochaetota; class Spirochaetia; order PWKH01; family PWKH01; genus SKXS01. The sequence continues at coordinate 2,416 of SKXS01000056.1, read as the reverse complement.
TACCTACGGTAATTACTTCAACATTGCGTCCTAATGCGTTCAATGCCGGCTCAGCCAGGGTAGATCCGTACCCAAGACCAAACGCAAAGATCAGGACGAAGAGCATGCCCAAGAGGGTAAGCCCGCTGCCGAAGAGCGGAGGCGTGGTACGCACATAGGTGTACGTTGCAGTATCTTCATCGTATGCGTCGGGATTGAACCTAACTTGGATGAGTGAGTCACCGTCCTGAATGTAGAAAAACTGGTACCTGCGGCCGTCTAGGCCTATGCCCTCACCCACAAGGGAGAAGTCAAAATTTTCTATTCTGAATTCCTCCTCCATGGCTTCGGCCTGGTAGACTACGGGCAGCTGCCTTCCAACAGAATCTCCTAACGGCACCAGGCCGATGCGAATGCCGGTGGTCAGCAGAACCATACCAATAAGGGTGAGAAACATACCCAGCATGAATTCATCCCTGTATTTTGGCCGGTCACGGAGGAAAACCACGAGGATCAGCAGCAGCAGTCCTGACAAAGGCAGGACTGCACGCAGGGACATGCCTGTCTCTTCCTGTATGACCTGGAAAAACGGTTCTTGGGTCATCTGCCTATCTCCTGAAGCAGATACTTTTCCAACCACTTCCTGTTCATATGGTGAAGCTCGATGCAGGAGCCAGTAATCCAAGTGCATTTCCCTAAGCAGACTGGTGCTGTGTGCAAGCGAAGTCAATGCCTGACGGTATTGCTGATCGTCTCCGTAGAAGGACCTTCTTCCGAGTTCAGACCCATGGGTAAAGGCATAGGATTCTAGTTCCTCCTCGCTACTGAACAGATCAAGGGTTGAGCTGCGGTACTCTTGGGAAAAGAAATCAGCTTCGCTGGAAGGCTGGGGAGAGCGCATGTACATACCCAAAGAAAGAACCATCACGCAAAAAATCGGAAGCAGTGATGCCAATGCCACAGTCCCGAATCCTTCAGAAGCACCTCCCTGCCTTCCCGAGGACCGGGCAACCCCTATACCCAGTGCCAGGACCAGGGGAACCGTCACTGGTCCGGTTGTTACCGCCCCGGTATCCCAGGCAAGTCCGATAATGCTCTTGAGACTTTCATTGAATGAAAGTACAAGCGACAGCAGGAGTACCGCAGACACACTAACGATGATGAATGGCTTTAATGAAAGGTCAAAATGGTATCGCAAGAGGCTGGCTGCAACTGCCAGCCCGACGCCTCCCCCGACAGCAGCAACCAGGGACCCTGGGTGCCGCTCCAGAAACAAGTAAAGAAGCGGTGCCTCCCATGCTGCAAGGTCACTTCCTGTTGCACGGAGCGCGCTGATGGCAGGTTCAGCAAGGGTAGAGACAAATCCTACGAGCAGCCCGAATACAATCAGCTGCCAGAGCCGACTGCGTCTGGGCAGATTGAGTCCCACTGATTCACCGAGAGGCATCAACCCATGCAGCAGTCCTTCCATAAACAGGGTGAGACCGAAAATAACGGAAATGATGCCTGCGGCGATACGGAGTGTAATTCCGGCTGGAGTTCCGAGTATAATAGTCTGAAATACAAAGAGATAGATGATGATGAAGGCAGTTGCCCGTATCTGTTCGCTGATTTTACGGCCGGCATACCTGAACACCATGACTGCAGCACTACGCAATGGAATGTTGATTCGGTCCTGCTCCATCATGCTTGTGGATCTCCTCATGCATCACAGAGGCGCTTCATAGCGCTGCTGTGGCAATCTCCTCATGGTATTCACATACGTATATTGCACTCACATGGTGCGGCATAATGAATGTTCAGTCAAGTGATATAAGAAAGAAACCAAGTGCTTAGGTAATTGGTTTTTGTCCAATGAACAGCATGAGTACAGACTTGTCACATCTGTGCATACCTTTCGTGTTCAGATCTTGGTACGCAGAGAACAGCTGTATCTGCAGAATTTAGAGTGAATACCGACCGCCCATACGCTGGGTGATGCTACGTGCGGTCCTTACAACATGCTCTGCGGTCTTATCGACATCTACTGCACCGAAACTGTCTATGTCCCAGCTGGTGCTTACTGCGGCTATCACCCGACCGCGGTAGTCTCTAACAGGCGCAGCTATACATCTGAACCCTACCTGGTCTTCCTCATGATCGAAGCACCATCCGCGCTTCCTGCTGAGTTCAAGCTCAGCAAGCAGCTCCCGTTTATCTGCTATCGTATGGGGTGTATGTTTTTTCAGGATCTGTGCATATATATACTGCTCAAGTTCCTGGGGACTCCTGTCAAGGAGCAGAGATTTTCCAAGAGCTGTGGTGAACAATGAACGCCTCTGGCCAACAATTGAATAGCTTCTGAGCGTTCTTACCGTATCCACACGGTCAATATAGACCACTTCGTCTTCAATATTTGTAGCGAGATATACGACATGCCCCACTGTCCTGGCAAGGT
>SKXS01000114.1 GCA_007128345.1 Spirochaetia bacterium | reverse complement strand
AGTCTAATGTGAGACAGCCAATCAACGCGAAGGACATCACAAAGATCGAGACCTTCATACATCTTCAGGCATACAGGGTTGGTCAGCTCGCACATCTTTCATCCCCGGCAGGTAATAAAGGGGTAAGTGCTACAGCCCTTGGAGGATGGCTCTTCGAGATTGAGGCATCGTTCGTCGCAGTCCGACTCCACTTCTACCATAAAAATATTGGAAAGCGATTGGCGGAAAGGCCAAAGCGTTACTTCACAAGAACGGGTCTTCTCACATGGATGCTTCTGGTTGATATTCCTGAGCAGGTATGCGGGCGGCGGCATCTTCGAGCACATGAAGCACTAAAGGCAGCCTGCAGCCGCAGGGTGTCGCCTTAACACTCATTAGACAGATACTAATCAGGTCTTGCAATTGATCTGATTCGTGAGTTTCAGCGTCGGCCGTTCGTGATGGATATAAAAGCCGGATCGACATATGTACAGGACTTAACCAGGGCGGTTCAATGCTTCCGGTCACTCCATAAGGATCTGGATGGAGCCGCGATATATATCTGAGCACCTCTTCACTGCTGGATGACGGCTATATCTGGCTCACAGTAACAGTCTTTTGCGGTTGAATACAAGAATGCTGCCGGCAAACAGCAATACGATGCAGACACTGTAAGCAAGGTTTGCCCCCATCACTGTACCGGAATGGACTACTTCCATCGGATCATAGAAGCCATAAATTGAAATCCTCTTCAGTATTTCCGCATCCGGGGAGACCCCTCCCAGCATGTGCATGAGCAGGAAAGCAATAGGTATACCTGCCCCGAACGCTGCTGACCGTTTCACCTCATTAAAGAGACACGAAAAAAAGAAGCAAATCATCATGACCACCATGTTTACCAGCATGGTAGTTACGTTGAGCTTAAAGAATGCGCCTATGTCCAGGGCATCCTGAAACATGATGGAGCTGACCATGACACCCACACCGAAGAGGGCGGCAAACAATACTAACAGAGAGATAAGTGCGTACACTCCTTGGGTTACGATAATCCGTGATCTCGAATTTGGAGTGGACAATAAGAAGGCAAAGGAAGTGTTATCAACCATTTTCACTACTAACCGGTTGGCTAGGATAATGCAGTAAACCATGGGGAACCCGAGCATGAGCAGCCCGTACAGCCAGCTGGCAAGATAGCCTGTCAGAGTTGTAACCAGGCCTGAGAAACCCATGGCTTTCATAAGGTCCTCAGGAAAAAGCTCAAGCATGGACATGATTGCTTCTGTATCATGAGGGTCATACATAGCCAGCATGATGGTCATGTAAAAGGTCAGTACGGCAAAGAAAATGAACAGCAATACCCAGTTCTTTTTTACCGTAGTTTTCAACAGTACCAGATTAATCATATCACTGCTCCTTCCTGGCATAAAACTGCATGAAAATGTCTTCCAATGACTGGCTTGTGACGTCAATGCTGCGTACCGTGATGTTCGCTGCCGTCTTGACAAATTGGTCAACATGATCCCCGGTGACAAACACCTCCAATGTATCGTCAGATACCGCAGAAGCTTCAAATCCAGACGCTGCAAACAACTGAACTGCTGATTTGACTGAATCGGTCTGGATGACGTAGCCCCTCCGTTCAGATTTCTTCAGCGTCTGGACATCGGATTGATTGATAATTCTGCCGTCCTTGATGATGATCACGTGGTCGCATGTGCTTTCTACTTCCTTGAAGCTATGGCTGGACATGAGAATGGTCTTACCCCTCTTCTTATTCTCCAGTATCAGTTCCACAAAGAGCTGCTGCATTAAGGGGTCCAATCCGCTGGTAGGCTCATCTAGTATCAAGACTTCCGGATCATGCATGAAGGCAGTGACAATCCCCAGCTTCTGCTTCATTCCCTTGGAGAACTTCCGAATATTTCCCCTTGGATCAAGATCAAACATATCAAGCAGCTGCTTCTGCAGGCGATCATCTTTCATTTCCCTCATGTCAAACATGAAACGGAGGAATTCATCTCCATGCATACCGTCAATAAAGGAGATTTCTCCGGGTATGTATCCAATCCGTTTCTGAATATCCGGGGCATCCTGCATGCAGTCAAGACCTGCGATGGTGCATATTCCCTTATTCGGCCTCATATAGCCTAACAGCGCGCGGATAGTAGTAGTCTTTCCGGCTCCATTGGGTCCCAAATACCCCATAGCGACACCTTGTTCGATAGCAAATTGCAAATCAAACACACCTTTGCCGCTTGGGTATGCTAAAGTTACATCATGTACCTCAATCATTGGCATTCCTCCGCCCAGAACCGCGGTTGGTACTGTACTCCCAGATACTAGCATGCTGCCACCAAAACACAGCAGTACAGGACTATACCTGTATGCAGTGATTCGATGGATCTGATACATACCATCGCAAGCTATTGTACTAGATAATTAACACACTAGCAATTTAGCACACTCACTGTCTGGAGTCAATATAACTAAACAAATGTGCATAAGTTATTGATCACCTCCCACAGCAGTATGATTCGGAATCTGTTATTATCCGAAAACAATAGCAGCACCTGAAATCCTCTGGCGCCATATCGTTCTTCATTCAATAAATATATGCATGTCTATTGGATCCTAGCCGCCGTGTATTTTAGGCATGCTGAAACCTGTAAGTCTTGGGATTCTCTGCAATGTATAAAGGTTCAAGTCATATTTAAACACATGAAGGGATCATATTGGAAATCTTGACATGTTTATCACATTATGCACAATGAATCTACTGAGCGGCTATCCAGCCACGGGATTTGCAGATGCTCCAGATACTCGTAGTTGATGACGAAGTAAACATCAGAAAAACCCTATCGTACTGCCTGGCTTCTGAAGGGCATATGGTTATATCAGTAAGCAACCGTGCCGATGCTCTTGATGAATCCTCCCGCAGGTCTTTTGATGCGGTATTCCTTGATCTCAAGCTGGGTGCTGATAACGGCATGGAACTTATCCCCTACCTGATATCACATTCCCCTTGGGTAAAAATAGTCATCATCACCGCCCATGCTTCAATAGAGAGCGCTGTGGAATCGATACGGGAAGGAGCAATT
>SKXS01000156.1 GCA_007128345.1 Spirochaetia bacterium | reverse complement strand
TAATTATACAGGATTTTCTTGCATGATCAATCCGGTAATAAGAAAAATTTTCTTACGCAGTACAATATGGGATATATCATTATTCCGGATATCAGCATAAAGAGATGCCTACGCAATACGATTATGCTAAGTAGCAGTTATGTAAAAATTTACCTATTGGAGGTAAGGAGAATTGAACTCCTGACCTCTTGAATGCCATTCAAGCGCTCTACCAACTGAGCTATACCCCCAAACGTACAGACAGCATACTGAAAAGTTGGGTTTCTGCCAATATGCGACAGGTGAAAAAGTAATGAATCTTTGATTATTTTGAGGGAAGAAAAAAGCAGGTAAAGTTCCTTGCAAAATAAAGAATCATGTATTACTATTTACGTAAATCGATTACATAAGGTTAGCAAATGGCAACGATCGAAGATATTGCACGCATTGCCCACGTATCCCCAGCTACAGTATCCAGAGTACTGAACCGGAAAAATTCGGTAATTCCTATTAGTGAGAAGACCATTAAGAAGATAACTGCCATAGCTGAGGAGCTGAATTATACTCCTAACGCATTTGCCAAAGCGCTGAGAACACAGAAGAGCAACATCATAGGGGTGGTGATATGGGACCTGACTGACCCGTTTTTCAGTGAAATTCTCAGGGGGATTGATGAGATTCTGGGTAATGAAGGATATAACCTCCTGCTCAGCAGTGCCAAGGCGAGCATTGAGCATGAACGTACATGTTATGAGAAGCTCATGGAGGTAAGGGCCGAGGGGATTCTCGTGGTAGGAGGGCCCAGGGAATTTCAGCATGAAGAAATCATCAGGAAAATGAATAAACCAGTAGTCTTTGTAGGCAGCAGAGTGGACTATCCGGAGGCTTCTTCGGTATCTGTAGACAATATGTATGGAGGTGAAATGGGTGTTGATTACCTTCTGAAGAAGCAGTGTGGAAGTTATTTCTTTATGTCATGCAACAAGCCGACTACCGATTTGGAAGATCGTTGGCAGGGAATAGTACGTACACTTCAGCAGACAGGAATGTACGCGCAGGCGAATTTGATTGGTGTGGATTTCGGAGAAGAACAATCCTACAAGGCAGCAAAGAAATTTCTCAATGGAGCTGTCCTGCCTGCCGCAGTATTTGCCATGAATGATTTCTCCGCTTTAGGGATTATCAGGGCGGCGAACGACCTCGAGCTGAACGTGCCAGGTGATGTCGCTGTCCTCGGGTTTGACGACTTGAGCTTTTCTCGGTACATAGAGCCGAGGCTCTCTACGATTCACCAGCCGAGATATACCCTCGGGGAGCACGGAGCTCAGCTCTTAGTGGACCTCGTTTCAGGGAAGGATCTCACCGAAGAGCAACGCCACATAGTGCTGGCCCCGAAGCTGGTGGTACGCAGTTCTGCGTAATCATTGCAGAGCTCCCGTATACCGCTTATATAGTAACGATTCACGATGATGTGGAATATGTACGGCTTCTTCTAAGCTGATTCCGTATCCCGCTTTATGATATCTTGTACAACCGATGCTATTGCTTCCTGGAGATCTTCAAAAGATCCGTCATTCACCAGCTTTACATCAGCGTGATTAATCAGGACCTGGTTCTGCTGGAATGCATCGTTGCCTGCAGCACGGGTGTCAGCGGCTTGAAAGCTTTCAAAAGTATCGGGATCGCCAGTGCGTCCCCTGCTTTGGACCCTCGTAAATCTGGTTGAATCCTTTGTTACCATCGCAAGGAGGATAAGCAGACTGCCTGCCCATCCCTATACGCAGGCTCTGCTCTCCTCCGTCCCTCTGCCGGACAAGAAGGCACGAACACGGATCATTAAGCTTGAAGGAGATGTTCCAAGCCCCCTAAATCCTCCGGAGGGATGCAGGTTCAATACTCGGTGCTGGAAAGCGCAGGAGCGATGCAGACAGGAGATACCCAGTCTCGACGATCTGGGAGATGGACGATCCTGTGCCTGTTTCTTTCCGGAAGTCAAGCGGATCATATCCGCTTGAGCGGGTGCAGTCCTGAATTATTCTAAAGAGTATCCTGCAGGTATCAGTTCACACTTGCGCAGGTACATGTGACCGTGCAGAGCGTCCTGCCGCAAGCGCTATCTTGAACGCGGCTACCGCATCATCCTCAGTGACCAGCGGCCGTGTTCCTCCCAGGACCGATTCAATGAATGATTCCATTTCCAGCTCATAGGCTTCACGATAACGCACCATGAAGTGGGGGATTTTTCCGCCCTGCTGCGGCTGGAATGTCTCCGGTTTGGTTATGCCTTTGGCGCTGGAGCAGAGGGTCAGCTCAGTCCGGTTCAGTCCCCCGATGATGAGGTTGCCCTCAGAACCGAAGACCTCTGCCCGGACATCATACCCATAGGAAGCATGCATGCTGGCGTGGAACGAACCAAGTGCGCCTCCTGCAAAGCGCAGCGATACCGTTGCATTATCTGCAAAGTCCTTGATGCCCTGGGCATCCACCACTAAGTTCGTATCCTCCGCATAGACAGATATCACTTCATCCTTCATGAGAAACCGCGCCTCATCAAAGTCATGAAGCAGGAAGTCGATGTAGAGTCCCCCGCCGCGTGCAGGATCGCATGCCCAGGGAGGAGGAGGGAACGGGTCTCTCATAAATGCACTGATAAACACCGGCTTTCCGATTATCCCTTCACGGATCATAGCTTCAGCTTCAGCTACTGGAGGATCAAACCGCCGGTGAAATCCGATCTGGCATAGGATTCCGCTCTGTTTAATCAGTTGCGCAAGCATAAGGGTATCGTCAAGCGTGCTTGCGAGCGGTTTTTCACAAAAGAGTGGTTTTCCAGCTTCCACCACAGCTTGTATTGGGTCTACATGCAGGGCGGTAGGAGTTACTACACATACCGCATCAATATCTTGGTTCTCGAGCATCCGGTTTAGATCTGTGTAGGAGCTGCACCCAAGTTCCCGGGCTGTTGAAGCGGCAAGGTCCTCCTGCTGATCGCATACAGCAACCAGTCTGCCGCGTTTAGCCTTGGCGGCATTGACCGCATGCACATATCCGAGTCTCCCCAGTCCCACAACTCCGATTCCTAGATCACTCATTAATTACCTACCTTTAGCGTTAATCGTTTTCATCCTACTATTGTGTATAAATCATGGCAAGTGAGTTGTCAAGTTTTTTTATAAATAATTTGACATATGGTATACGAAGGAGTATAATGCAAACGATATACGTTATACGAAATTTTAGGTATTCAGCTGCGGCATGACCGCATGAAAATAACATTGTGAGAGGGTTAGCTATGGAAGGTAAAATGAAGGCAGTACGTATGTACGCTGATTGGGATCCAAGACCTGGGTTCAAGCTTGGTCCGAAGGACATCGAGGGACGGCAGTCCTATCTGGGAAGCAAGGTATGGCGCAATCCTAAGATCGTGATTGAAGAAGTTGATATCCCCGTGCCTGGTGATGATGAAGTGCTGCTGCAGGTGAAGGCCTGCGGTATCTGCGGAACCGATGTGCACATGGCGCAGACAGATGATGAAGGGTATATGCTGTACCCGGGATTAACCGGCTTCCCTGCAACCCTGGGACATGAGTTGTCCGGCGTTGTTGTTGAGTCAGGAAAGAACGCCTATGACAAGAATACCAACAAGCCTTTTAAGGGTGGCGAGTGGGTGTGTACGGAAGAGATGCTCTGGTGCGGTTCGTGTAAGCCCTGTGCAGATGGGTATCCTAACCACTGTGAGCGCCTTGATGAAATTGGGATCAATATTGACGGCGGATTCACCGAGTACATAAAGCTGCCTGCAAAGGTGCTCTGGAGTCTCGATCCGTTGAAGAACCGCTACGAAGAGAAGGATATCTTCAAGCTTGGCGCATTTGTCGAACCAACCTGTGTAGCATACAATGCGGTAATTGAACGTGGCGGCGGTATCCGTGCCGGAGACAATGTGGTGATCCTTGGAGGCGGTCCTGTCGGACTTGCCGCCTGTGCAATTCTTAAGAGATCTGGTGCTGCACGGGTGATTATTTCCGAGCCGGAAGCAGGGAGAGCAAAACTTGCCAAACAGATGGGAGCCGACTTTGTGATTAACCCCTTAAAGGAGTCCTTTGTCGAGCGGGTACTGGAACTGACGAACGGCATGGGTGCGGCCCTCTATCTGGAGGCGACCGGTCTTCCCACAATTGTGTATCCTGACATTGAGCAGGTGATCTGGGAAGGTAAGGGACTTAACAGCACCATAGTGGTAGTTGCCCGTGCTGACGCAAAGATTCCGGTAACCGGTGAAGTTCTGCAGGTACGAAGAGCAAACATTGTAGGTTCACAGGGCCACTCCGGACACGGGAATTTTCCGCGGGTCATTGAATGTATGGCTGACGGCATGAATATGCTGCCGCTGATTACCAGCGAAATTACCCTTGACGAAGTTCCTGAACGGACCATCAGGCTCCAGACAGATAAGGACGACTGCAAGGTTACCTGCATTATGTAGCGCTGGTATAGAGAGAATAGATAGGAAGCATGCATGGTTCCCTTGAGAATGCTGCCAGAGTAATCCGGCGAGATATTTCCGCATGGTTTACGAGGCATGCGGATAAAAGAAAGGGCACCCGGGACCGGTTCGTACTCTCGAAGGGCCATGCATCTCCAGCCCTCTATGCAGTGCTTGCGCATTGCGGTTTATTTGATAAAAAGTACTATGCAGCATTCCGCAGTGCATGCGGGATGCTGCAGGGACATACTGATATGAAAGCTGTACCGGGTGTAGATTTGATGTCCGGTTCTCTCGGGCATGGCACTGGCGGGAAGGTGTAATCAACTGCCTTACCGGGTGTACGTGGTTATTGGGTACGGGGAATGTCAGGAAGGATTAATTTAGGAATCAGCAATGGCTGCAGCCGCCCTTAAACTGGACCGCATCACTGCAATCATGGACTGCAATGGGATGCAGAGCTGCGGGGCTGTGAAGGACATTCTTTCCATAGAAACGTTGGAAGAAAAGTGACAATCCTTCGGATGGAACACCTTGGTAATAAACGGACATGCTAGGGAAGAGATCATCGGTGCGTGCGAGCATGCAAAGAAGTTGGCCGGGAAACCGACAGCCGTTCTAGCACGGACGGTCAAGGGAGTCTTCTTCATGGAGCATGATAATTCGTGGCATCAGCGTGTGCCTACTGAAAACCAGTCCCATGAGGCAATGGAAATTCTTGCAGGAGACAGTCCATGATGCGTTACGCTTCAACACGTCACACTGCCGGAAAAGCGCTGCTTCAGCTGGCGCGTGACGGCATTGACCTGATGGCCCTTTCTGCTGACACGTGCAAATCTATCTACATTCACCTGCTCAGAGGGGAGTTTCATGTCTGAAGTGATAGGGTGCAGAGTCATCAGTACCATGAAGAACCTGGGACTGCAGAATTGTTTTGCGGAATCAGGAACGTCTGAGGAGATCTTTGATGTGTTTGGCTTGCGGTGCTAAGATATTGTACGGGAAGCTCGGACACTCGTTGAAAAAGGAGGTATATCTCATGTATTCAGTACACAAGCATGAAGCGCAGAAGCTCAATCTCCCGGGACGTGATGTCTATGCGTTCATCGGCGGGAGCAGGATGCCGAGCGAACGGATGACCGTCGGCTTTACCGAAGTTGCTCCTGAGACGGAAATGACCCCCCATGTCCATGATGACAAGGAAGAAATCATCTTCGTTATTGAGGGGAACGGCGAGGCTGTAGTAGGGGATTCAACTGAGAAGCTTGAACCATACACAGCAGTGCTTTTTCCTATAGGAGTTTCCCACGTAGTAAAGAATTTTGGGACAACACCCATGCGCTTTGTATTCATGTTCAATCCACCTAATGATTTTGGGGGAGCCTTCTTATGACCTACGATGCGCTTGCAAGTATCGCCAGAGACATACGAATTACCACCTTCCGGTCCATAGCACATGCAGGTGGCGGACACTTTGGGGGCAGTTTATCAATTGCTGAGATACTTGCGGTGCTCTACTTTTCTGAAATGACGGTATATCCGGAACAGCCTGATGATCCGAGGAGGGATCGCTTTATTCTGTCCAAGGGTCATGCCGGACCTGCGCTGTATACGGCGCTTGCTCTACGGGGGTACTTCCCTGTGGAGCAGCTCAAGCTGATCGATGTGCCTTTGTCCCCGTATCCCAAGCATGTGGACAGACTCAAGCTGAAGGGAATTGAAGCATCAACCGGCCCCCTGGGACAGGGACTCTCAATCGGATGCGGTATGGCAATATCATTCAAGCAGCAGAGACTGGAAAATCGAGTGTACGTTCTCATGGGAGATGGTGAGTGCGACAGCGGTCAGGGCTGGGAAGCGGCCATGGCGTGCGCCAAGTATAAGCTGGACAACCTTACGCTCATAATCGATAGGAATAAGTGCCAGATTGACGGTTTCTGTGACGATATCATGCCTATCGAACCATTGGGAAGTAAATATGAAGCATTTGGATGGTATGCATTACAGACAGACGGGCATGACGTGCAGGCAATCTCTGAGGCGTGCAGCGAGGCACGGCGTACGATAGGAAAACCGACGGTGATTATTGCGGATACCGTGAAAGGTAGAGGTGTATCGTTCATGGAGGGGCAAGCGATCTGGCACAGCGGACAGGTAAGTGAATCACAGCTTGCTGAAGGCCTGGCTCAGCTCGAGGAGATGTCTCATGGCTGAGTATGAACAGGTAAAAACATGCTACGGGCAGATCCTCGTCGAGCTTGGAGAGCGCAATCCGGATATATTTGTCATTGAAGCTGATCTTATGAAAGCTTCAGGAAGCGCTCCTTTTTTGGAACGGTTTGCTGATCGTCATATAAACGTCGGTGTTGCGGAACAGAATCTTGTAGGGGTGGCTGCAGGACTTGCAGCCGCCGGAAGAATCCCCTTCGCATGCACCATGGCTAATTTTATCAGCCAGCGTTCATGCGATCAGGTTGCCATGAGTGTCTCCTATAACAAATTGCCGGTTAAGCTCATCGGGTGCTATGCGGGGATCACCCAGGAGAAAAACGGGGGAACCCATATATCCATTATGGATCTTGCGGTGATGCGCTGCCTCCCGTATATGACCGTTATTGCTCCTGGAGACTGCAGGGAATTCTCCCAGGCAGTCGCTGCCGCAGCGGATATTGACGGACCGGTATACATTCGGATGCCTAAACTGCTTCCCAAGGATATCTTCTGCGGGGCGAGTGAGCAGTTCTTTCCCGGTAAAGCATACCAGCTTGCAGCTGGAGACGATGCTGCGATTATCTCTACCGGCCTGGCTTCCGGATTGGCACGGGAAGCTGCAGAACTGCTTGCTGATGATGGAATACATGTGAGGGTGCTTCATCTTCCGACGCTGAAGCCGGTTGATGAGGATGCGGTTGCCGCATGCGCACGTGAAACTGGGAGAATCATCACAGTTGAAGACCACGGCGTCTACGGAGGACTCGGGAGTCTTGTCTCCGAAATAACTGCTGCCCGTTGTCCGGTTCCCGTGTCAATGCTGGGCATGCGGGATACCTTCGGCCTGACTGCTGATCTTGATTTCCAATTGGACTACTTTGGACTTACCCCTGGTCATATCAGGAGTACTGTGAAACAATTAATGAATATAGCTTCTTAGAAACTAAGAGCTGAAATATAAGTATGGAGGAATACGATGTCAGAAAAATGGTTTACTACCAGTCACCCAAGAATTTCATTTGAGGACAACAAAGTCGGGCTGCTGAAGAAGCGTATCTTTGAAGCTTCTGAAGAAGAGATTCAAAAGATCCTCGAAGAGTATGGAGTTCCTGCGCCGTCAGAGCTTGGCAAGGCCGGAACGTACATTCAGAACACACCGCGTCATATGTGCATAGAAAAGCGCAAGAAAAATGATGTGGTCCTTATTCCCGTAGGCTGTACTGAAAATCACGGAGCACATGCAAACAGCGGACTGGACACCTTCATGGTGACACAGATTGTGGAAGCCGTGCGCAGGAAAACCGCTAAAATGGGCTGCGAAGTAGCCCTGACCTTCCCCCCGCTGAACTACGGCGGACATCCCTACCATCATATCGGTATGCCTGGGACCATCCCCATGCCGAAAGAGGTAGTGGAAGAGACCCTTATCTACACTATGCTTGGTCTGTGGAATGACGGGTACCGGAAAATGATTATCATTAACAACCACGGACATTTATGGATGCTCGAATCAGCCATACAGGAATTCCAGAAACGCTTCCAGCTTCCTGGTATCTTCCAGTGTCTTGACTGGCATCGGGCGGTTCGTGAATTCTTTATTCCCGTAGACCGGCCGGACAGCCTGGAGACCACCTTTATTCATGCTGATGAGAGTGAAACATCTGTCGGACTGCTCATGTTCAAGGATATGATCGATATGAGCGTGGTGAAGGATGCCTGGGGAGATGAATACCTGCCGGAGGGACACTTTGACAAGTCAGTTGATCCCTACGGAAGGCCGCACAGGTGGTCAGAAGGACAGGGACATTTTGCTATTGAGCTCGCGTCCGTACCGGAAGGAGTCGTGGGGGTGCCGTCCAAGTCTACAGCCCGTAAGGCTAAGCGGCCGATTGCGGCAATCCTTGAGTATCTGACGCTTTTGGTGAGTGATATCCTGGAAGCATTCCCCGCGGGTACCGTACCCCCGGTGGAGAAGGTAACCCTGAGGACAGAAGAGGAAATGGCTCCCTACCTCAAGGAACCGCAGAGTGAAGGATGGAAGACAGTCTATCAAATAACCCATAAGAGTCCTTTTCATAAGCTTTAAGTGTATGCGCAGCTGAAGGACGCAGGCACAGCCTGCGTCCTTGGTTGCAGAGGAGCCACATGATGATCCCGACACTTCATGGCCAGACGACTCTCTACAGTAATCTCCTCTCTGATATTGCCGCAGCTAGGCAGGCTTCTTACCAAGCATTGGAGATAGAATCAGGCAAGCTCAAGCGGTACGCTGCATCCGGGCTCTCCCTGGAAGCACTTGCTGAAGCTTGTACAGCCCAGGGGATAGAGCCGGCATGTATCGATATCATAGGGGATGTCGAGCGAACCACCCCTGAAGGGATACGCAGCCTCCTGGATGAAGCCAGAGAACTGTGCACATATGCAGTGCTGCTGGGATGTCCTACTATCCAGCTCAATGCATTTTGCGGTTTAGCTGAAGAATCCTGGAAAGATATCATTCGCATCACTGCCCGAAACATTGCGGCTGTCGCAGATATCGGCAAGGAATACGGAATTAGATTTCAGTACGAAGGCGCGGCATGGACGCCAATCCATTCCCTTAGTCAGTGCCTTGAACTCATAGATGCGGTACAGCGTGATAACTTTGGACTGGTTCTTGATACCTGGCATCTCTGGGCCGGCTATGACACATCTCCAGATGAGATAGCATGCTTAGATGCCTCCATTATATACGGGGTGCATGTGAGTGACGGTCTGCGCCCGAAACAAGGCGCATCCTGGCCGAATGAGTCCCTGTTGAGAGGCTTTTATCCTGGAGAGGGAGATATTCCGCTGGCTGAATGGATGGACGCGATACGGGCAACGGGGTATGATGGGTACTGTTCAGGTGAAATTCTCTGTCCAAAGCTCTGGGAGGGAGAACACCTGGATGTAGCTGTCACCATGAAGCAGCATATGGATCAATTTCTTTAGGAGTAGATGTATGAGTACGTATAGGTATCCAATTGCAGTGCAGATAGTACTGCCGGAACAGTATCAGGAGCAGGAGGACTTTGCGATGCTCCTGAAGAAGCTCAAAGGCCAGGGGTTCACCGGCCTTGAGCTGAACATGAGAAACCCCGCCGACGTCTCCATAGATGAGCTGTCATCCTTTCTGGATCAGTTCGGCCTTCATATGACCATGTTCGCATCAGGACTTACCGCAAAGACCCACGGACTGTCGCTATCCCATGAGCAGCATGAGCAGCGGGAACGGGCAGTATCTCTGCTGCTTGACATGATAGACAAACTGGCCGACAGGAATATCGGCATCATAGTCGGTTTTCTGAAAGGGCCTGTTTCCTCTGACCCCGTCGGTGCGAGAGACAGGAACAAGGAGTCCCTTGCAAAAGTGGCACCGGCTGCTGAAGATGCTGATGTGCAGGTGCTTCTTGAAGCAACAAACCGCTATGAGTCGTCCGTAGCCAACTCGCTTCAAGACGCTGCTGATATCATTGATCATGTAGGATCAGAAGCTCTCAAGATGCTGCCGGATACCTTTCACATGAATATTGAGGAACGGAACATGTTTGATGCCCTGAGCACCTACCGAGGTTACTACAGTTCAATTCATCTGTCTGACAATAACCGATTTTTACCGGGGCATGGTGCCTTGGATTTTGAAAAAATCATCAGGTATCTAGATGAGACATCATACCAGGGAGGACTCGCCCTGGAAGGAAATACCCTGGTTTCACTTGAGGATGATCTGGTGAAAGCCATGGGTTACCTTGCCCCCATGATCCTGAAGTAGGCATGCATCGGGCAACTATAGGAGGTTTGCATGAAATCTGATATTCGCGTTGGAGTTCTCGGAGCAGGAAGAATCGGGAGGCTGCATATTGAGCACCTGCAGTACCGTCTTAAGGGAGTGGAAGTGGCAGCGGTTTCCGATGTGTACAAGGAAGCTGCGGATAAGGCGGCGAGCGATTTCCAGGTGCCTCTGTCATTTCAGGATTCACTTGAAGTGATCAGGCACAAGGATGTTGATGCGGTGATCATCTGTTCCAGCACCGATACTCATGCTCAGTTCATTGAAGAGTCAGCCCGTGCCGGAAAGCATGTGTTCTGTGAGAAGCCCATTGCTCTTGACCTTGCTGAGATTGACCGCGCGCTGGAGGCAGTTGATCAGGCTGGAATCAAGCTCCAGATCGGGTTCAACAGAAGGTTTGACGCTAATCACCGGCGGGTCTGGGAGCATCTGAGGCAAGGCACCATCGGCAAGCCGCACATTCTGCGGATTGCCAGCAGGGATCCATCTCCTCCTCCTATTGGGTATATCAAGGTATCAGGAGGCATATTCCTCGATATGATGATCCACGATTTTGATATGGCCCGCTATCTCATAGAGGACGAAGTTGAGTCCCTCTATGCAACTGCCGGAGTTATGGTGGATCCGGAAATCGGCAAGGCAGGAGATGTGGATACCGCGATTGTCACCATGAAGTTCAAGAACGGGGTGATTGGGACTATAGATAATTCCCGGCAAGCGGTATTCGGGTACGATCAGCGCGTTGAAGTATTCGGTGAAAAAGGGATGGTCAGCTCGGAAAACTTCCGGCCAAACGCAGTCACGGTAAGCGGTCCTGAACATGTCTGGCAGGACTTGCCCTTTAATTTCTTCATGGAACGGTACGTTGACTCATACCTTATCGAGATGCAGGAATTCCTTCAGGCAGTTGCGGGATCAACAGAGCCCTCCGTGACGGGAATAGACGCAAGAGTACCGGTAGTCATGGGACTGGCTGCGAAGAAATCCTTCAAAGAGGGACGGCCAGTCTCGCTGGATGAGATTTCACCGTAGGGATTTGTGCCATACGTTCATGCTCTCCACCGACCCTGCTATCTGTGTGTTGTTGG
>SKXS01000096.1 GCA_007128345.1 Spirochaetia bacterium | reverse complement strand
CGGTAAGGAACCCAACATCTTGATTGTTGGGCGATTTGAGACGGAGGAAGAAGCATTTTCTGTGGAAACGGTTTTGATCAACTTTGTATATGGCTACGATGAACTTCTAAACAAGAGTCGTGGGCGCCGCGCCAACATGGTACGCCCAAAAGGAAAATACGATGAACTTCCAGACATAGACATCCCTCGAACTCGCGGTGAGCGAACAGGGGAGTTTTCTTCGAAAAAGATGGAAAGGCTGCAGCTTGAAGGTGCGTACGATTTTCTCAGCGAGTTTCTTGCCGCAGTCGACGATCGCGAATTCGAGGTTCGTGGATTTGAAGGGCGAGATGATCGACGTTTTGCTCCGGGAGAGTCCAATGGGAAACTCGGTTTCCTCGTCCGTATTCACGGGATTGATTTTGTGGTGAGTTTTTCGCACACCAAGCGACCTTCGATCAGTATCGCGAATACCTTGGTCACTCGGCAGAGTTTGCCAAAGGGTAGGTGTGTGCTAGAGAAAGAGTACAAAATTGGTGAGCCCAAGAATTTGAAGGTGGAGGGGCAAGGTCGGTATATAGAGTTAATCGACCAGAGCGGCATGTGTTTGCGCTTTGATGATGATAAAGAGGCGTTGGACAAGCTTGAACGCATTCGGCGTCTTTTTAGCGACAGTTCGCCAAATCAGGCCTTGGAAGGCGGTTCTTCGAAGCATTAGTTCCTATGGCGACAAAATCTGTCGCCATGTCTGACTACCTTGCCATCCAATCGAGAGGAGATGATCGGATGGCAATTCAGCAAACTTGCAGTCGGGCTCTGGCGGAGCCAGCTGCACTCGGCGCGCACGGTGCGCCACTCAATTCGCCCGTTTTTGCGGGCTACGAGCCCAAGGTCCGTCTGTGGATGTTGCGTACGCTGTGCATTCTGGGGGCGGCCTGGAACCGGGATTTCGACGCAGCCCGTTTCGTCGATGAAACCCGCATGCTGCTGCCGGTGCCCGAGGCGAGCGTCAACGACAGGTCCGCCCTTGTTGCGCACTATCGCAAGTTGCTGGTCCGTCATGAGTCAATGCATGACGAAGTCCGTGGCACGCTGGCCAGCAACCTGGCAGTTCTGGGTCAGAGTCTGCGGCTGGGGGAAACCGAGCGCGACTTGCTGGCCTTTCTCCTCATTTATGATGCGCTCCCGGCTTTTGAGCACGCGGTGGATGCGGTGCTTGGGCGCATCGATACCGCTCGCGCCATCTGGCAGGTGTCGGCCATTCTGGGCGTGACCCCCACGAAAATGGAGCAGGTGCTCCATCGCTCCGCAGTGCTGGTGGCCACGGGTATCGTGAAAACCAATGACGGTCTTAGCCAGATGCCCCTCAGCATGGTTATCGAGGCCAATCGCGGTGTTACCCGGCTGTTGGTGGATTCCAGCTTCGAGACGAAGGATTTGCTGCACGTGGCGGCGCGCCCAGCCCGGGCATCGACCTTGGTTGCTGAAGATTATGCGCATATGGCCGCTCAGTGCGATCTGGTCAGGAATTTTCTGTGCGCTGTCTTGGATCAAGGCGTTCGGCCCGCCTCCGTTCTGTTTGATGGGGCACCCGGGGTGGGCAAGACCGAGTTGGCTCGCTTGCTGAGTGCAGAGTTGGGTTTCAGCGCATGGGAGATCAATGAACTGCAGCTTTCGGGAGACGCAGCACACCCCGGCGAGCGCATGTATTTCCTGAGAATCTGCCAGCGCCTGGTCGAGTCCAGTGATCGCCCACTCATTATCTTTGACGAGGCCGATGCTCTGCTAGGCGGGCATATGGACCTGAATCATCGGGCGCTGAGTGGCATGAAGGCAGGCTTGATGAATTATCTCGACGACCTGCGGGTGCCGGTCATCTGGATTACCAATCAGGCTGACCTTATCGACCCGGCGGTCCTTCGCCGGATTGATCTGCACATACGTTTTCGTGAATTGCCGGAGGCTGCACGCGAAAGCATGCTGAGTCGCGCACTGCCGACTGGCGAGAAACGACCGGCCTGGCTGCGAACTATGGCCAGTGACAAGCGAGTGACTCCCGCCAGAATCAAGCAGGCGGCCAGGATCGCCACCCTAATCGCGGGCGCAAACGGACAAAATCACGCCAGTTTGATGGGCCGGATTCTGGAGGAGAATCTGGACCTGGCGCCTCAGGGCCTGCCGGCGGCCGAGATGCCGTCAGCAGAACTGCCCTACAGACTGGGCATGATTAATGCTGACGAGGATCTGCCCAAGCTGGTCAAGGCGCTGCAGCGGAACCCCCGAGCCAGACTATGCCTGTACGGCCCACCCGGCACCGGCAAAACGCGATTCGTGCATCACCTGGCTGAGGCCTGCAAGCTCAAGCTTGTCGAGTACAGGGCCTCGGATTTGTTGGCCAAGTACCTGGGCGAGTCGGAGCAGAACATTCGACGCATGTTCGAGGAGTGCAGAGGCCCCGGCCGCCTGCTGTTTATTGACGAGGCCGACAGCCTGATCAGAGACCGCAATGGGGCGAGCCACCGCTGGGAGATCAGCCAGGTCAACGAATTCCTGAAGGGGTTGGAAGGCTTTGGGGGCTTGTTTGTAGCCAGTACCAACCTGATGGGCCAGCTTGATCATGCTGTTATGCGCCGCTTGGACTTCAAGATCCATTTTGGCTGGCTGCAGTCGAATCAGCGCTGGCGATTGTTTCTTGATTTGGCCCGGACGGCCGGATTGAGCGTGCGTGGACCGACAGCTAGGAAACTCCGCCGCAAGCTCGATGACATGACCTGCCTGACGCCGGGCGACTTCGCCCAACTGGCTCGACGCCTGAGCGTCCGGCCGGTAAACAGCGCAGGCGATCTGGTGGATATACTGGACAGAGAAACGCGCCACAAGCCGGAGCGGCACGGGGGGAAAGGAATCGGATTTACTGCGAGCTTGCATGACCAGTCGCACTGAGGACTGGCGTTGTTGAATACAGGCCGGGCTAGATTAGCTGTTACACAAACAATCGATGATTGGTAACCAGACAAAAGGAAGTCGCACCATGAATTTTTCCATCAATCCTGAAGATGAGAGCCGTTACTACCAGGTTGGAGAAATGTGTTTCGACCGGGACGACGTGGGT
>SKXS01000036.1 GCA_007128345.1 Spirochaetia bacterium | reverse complement strand
CAAACTTATCAAAAATCACCATGTCACGAAAATCATTACCTAATTCAATGTTACACAACTCTTTCCATACTCCATCAGAATACTTATAAAGCATTTGCCTGGCTGCACCATAAATATCAGTGTTGTTGGAGGCCATGATTCGGATACCTTCGCTCTGTTTATCAGGGGTTTACCAGTCACGGGGACCTGACACCCGGACAGATCGTGCGGCAACTTCAGAGGCATAGGCAAGTGAGCGCATCACATCACGGTTGGTTGAAACCATGCGCAAACAGAAAGCTCCATGAAAGATATCTCCTGCGGCAAGGGTATCTGTGACCTGCTGCGCATGTTTTACCGGAAACATGAATGGGCTCTTTCCCCTTTGGTATACGATAATCGGCCGTTCGCCGCGAGTAAAGCATACGAAGGGGATTCCCTGATCATGCAGGTATTCAGCAGCTTCATTTAAAGTACTGCATTCAGGTGGAAGGAAATGCTCTGAACATACAGCGTAGTCTACAAAACGAAGTACTTCAGCTAGCCTGGGTTTCCAGCTTCCCCCATCGAGTACTACGAAAGCCTCTGTGCCAGAAATCTGTTCCAGGCAGCTTACAGCTGCGAGTGTATGATAGGAGTCAATAAGTACAGCTGCAGGATTACATGCCTGGGGGTATACGGATATCTCCATCTGGTCATGCTGGGGTTTTACACCGACTACTGTCCTGTCACCAGTATGGATATTCACAATAACCGATGCGATGACTGTTTGGGCGCTATTTGGTGCAATATCAGTGTAGGTTACCCCGTACAGCTCAAGCTCCTCCCTGATGACCGAAGCAAGAGCCCCGCAGCCAAATGCGCTCACAAGATGCGCTGAACCTCCGAGTTTGGCAATTGTGATTGCGGCGTTCGCGGCAGGACCTCCGGCATATACATTAGTCTGCCTGGCCCCGTACTTCTCGTTTGAACCCGGTGTGGAATCAACATAGTGGATCACATCAACTGTAGCCATACCGATGCACAGCACATCCATGGGTTCCTCCCTACGGGGGTATCCTACCATAGAAGTGTGAGGCAGAAAAGATTGAAGGGACGGAGGATAATGGCATGCCTTGCGGCAGCTTGTGAAATATCTGTACAACCCTTTGATAATTCATGCATATGCTCCTATACTGGAGTAAATCGTATAAAGGGGTATACTGTAAATGAACAAGCTTCTTCCTAGATTAGTAATACTGCTGATTCTGCTTGTCTCCTCCGTCCCTTTCCTCTGGTCTGGAGACTATCTCTCTGTACCTATTGCTGATCCGGTCTACGATATACTGGAAGCGGCTCAGCTGAAGGGACTTATCGATCCTATGCCCGGCGTCAAGCCATACAGCAGAACTCAGGTGAATGCTGCATTGGAATCTCTCTGGGAACGGCGGGAGGCGCTCAGCAAAGCTGAGCAGCACGTGCTTACAACATACCTGGAACAGCATCGTAGGATCATGCCTTGGTGGGAATCGGGATCCATCACTTCCAAATCACCGGTTCTCAGGGCCGACATGGGACTCACTGTGACGGGTGATGTAAGCTACACGTTTACTGACAATCAATCGTATCCCTATGAAGGGCATGTCCTTTTTCTCAACACATACCTTGACGGCAGTCTCGGCAGGTTTGATACGTTGAGAAACCCGATACTTTCCTACCGGTTTTCAGCTGATTTTGGAATCCACAAACTCGATAACACCCGGCATGCCGGGATGCCCAGGACAACCACCCAGTATGCGGCGTTTACCCCCTATACGTTTACTAAGCCGTGGGACAGCTACCGCTATCACCTCTTTGACGTGTTCAACTACCAGCAGGGAGGTATAGATCCTTCCTACTACCTTGGTTTCAGGATGACTCCTGAACTTGCCGCTGAGTTCCTTGACGGGACCGTCTCTCTGCGGTTCAGCAGGGTGCCGAGGAACTGGGGGATTGGGGATGACAGCATCATACTCTCAGGCCAGGCCAGGCCTTTCCTGGCATTCGAAGTGAATGCGAAGATCTTCGACTGGATGGACTACTCGGTTCTGGTAGGTTCGCTGGAGAACGACGGCAGCAAGAGTGAGGGCATGGTATACCAGCAGATGCTCACTCAGAAGCACGTGGAAATGCGACCGTTTCCCTGGGCGTACCTGGCTGTTCACGAAGGTGTGGTGTGGCCGAAGCGGTTCGAACTTGGGTACCTCAATCCGCTGATCTTCTCGTCACTGTATCAGGGTATGAACGGTGATTTTGACAATATCATCGGTGGGATTACCCTCGGGGGACAGGTGCCTGGATACGCACAGTTTTTCGGAACCTGGTACCTGGACGAGTTCCGCCCTTCGAGTTTTGCGGATTTCTTTGAGCGTGTAAGAAACCTCTTTGCGATCCAGGCCGGCGTCCGGACCGTGCTGCCCGGGGTTCCGTTCGGAAGCGTTCTGGTGCAATATACAAAGATAGAACCGTTTACCTACACCCACCCTCCGACGGAAGTCCCCTGGCTGCGCCACGATGCACCGTACCAGAGCTTCATCAGCGATCAGTACGGAATTGCTTCACGCCTTGATCCCAATTCTGATGAGCTGCTTGTCAAGGTGAAGGCGGTTCCCCATGGCAGGATATTTTTGACCGGCAGCTATCAGCTCATACGGCACGGACATTACGGCGGGTTCTACGACATGCCGCTGAAGGCATACAGTGATGGTGATTCGATCATGCCTGATGCTATGACCTATCCCGATTGGCTTGGGGGAGACGCAAAGAGTGTAGGAAACCTGCGGAAGCAGTTCTTGGCAGACGGAGACTATGAATGGTACCACATAGCCTCAGTCACGGCTGATGTGAACCTCAAGGGCATGCTGCCTATCCCAATTCGTGCCGGCATCACCTATTCGTATGTCTACCAGTTCATGCGGGACCATACGGGAACTGTGCTTACCGACTACAGCGGCACTCTGCGTCCTGATTTTGAAGCGGGGAACCGAAACACCATCACGTTGTCGTTCCAGGTGTTCTGAACACCTGGCATATGAGATGCAAGGAGGAGTCATGCGTCAGATAACTTCACGCAATGTACCGAATCCGGGAGGACACTACGCACATGCAGTAGTCAGCGGACATATAATCTACGTTTCAGGACAGCTGCCGATAGATCCGGCCGAACCGTCAAAGCAGCCCGGAACGATTCAGGAGCAGACTTGGCGTGTGCTGCAGCAGATAGAGGAAATCGTGAAAGCCGCAGGTTCAGCAAAGGAAGGAATCGTTCGAACCACCATATACATCACTGACATTACTCACTGGAAGCAGGTAAACAGAATCTACGGAGACTTTTTTGGTAGTCACTATCCCGCCCGGACGGTCGTCCCCGTCAAGGAGCTCCACTACGGCTGCGCCATTGAGATGGATGCGATAGCTGAGGTAATGCCTGAATAGAGTGCTGCTCTACACCTTCCAAGTGATTACTCGGTCGTACAACGGGGTGATTCGGCAATGGGTGGCCATGATATCCCCTTCCGGAAGCTCTTTGACTAACCCAAATTTTTTCGGTATGGATATGATCTCCCGGGACAACGCATACTCAAGATGCTGCTGTTCTTTGTCGCTGGTGGTTGGTATAAAAAAGTCAGGGAATGCATCTATGCATTGCCTGGCCAGTTTGTTAAGCTCGAGGGATTCTGCAGCCGTCTGCTTCAGCATGTAGAGGCAGAAAGGAAAAATATCTCTCACGAGCATCCGAAGATCCTGATAAAAATCGTAACGCAGTGTATGGGATTCATCAAAATAATTCAGATAAAAAACCAGGAGCTCCCTGTATAAATCACTGAGCAGGGAAGCATCAAGCATGCTGTATCCCTCTTCAGTAAGCGCGAAAAAACTGCCGCGCTGTGTAATCAGGTGCATATCCTGCAGTAGGGTCCGTGCGAGATACAGCGATGCAACATCGATCTCGCTCATCACCTCTTCAGGTTTTTTATTCAGCAGGACTTTAAGTCTGTCTATGACCTGGGGGTAGAGGTCGCGCACCACGGCACGAGACAGGTTGCCCAATGCCGTTGCCTTGACCTTTCCATGTACCCGTATGTAGTTCAGGATGAGCAGGCTGTGGTGCAGCAGCGGGATGTCCGGGATGTCCTCTGGCGTAATATCGGGATTGAGCTCATATACCGAGTTTTCAGCACCAAACTCCTGGCTGATCATCTCATGCAAATGAACAGGGCTTAAGCCTAGAAAACTCGGTACTGAGGCCTGGTTCTTTGCATTCATGTATGATTCAGCCAGAGTATTGAATTCATCAATGCTGCCGGGGCTATGCTTCATGCTGCTCAAATATTCCATAAATTTATGGAGTTCTTCAGTAGCTGCATTCGGCGTACCATGAATCTCCTGGAAGGTATCCATAGGATTATCGTCATGTAATCCCGATTGACCAAAATGATCGTGCATGGATTCAAAGATTTCCTCAGGTGATGCATATGCTGTACCGCTGCCGCAGCAGCGCTTATACTTTTTCCCCGAACCGCAGGGGCATGGTTCATTTCTGCCTATGGTTTTAGCCATACGGATACCTCTCAGATGGTTTTATCAGAGATATCATACTGCATATCTCATGGGATATGTATACCATATATGATAAAAGTCCAAATAGCCGCAGATTCAGCATTGCACTTTTCTTCTGCATGACGCAAAATTCTTAATGAAACGAAAAGCCAATGACATATCGGAGGACAGCATGCATAGCATATCATTACTCGAGATGGCGGCAACCTATTCCATATTAGCTATGGACCGGGAAGCCGGGGAGATGGGCGGGGCGGTGCAGTCGCACTTCTTCTCTGTCGGGCCTGCAGTTCTCTGGGCAGAAGCAGGTACGGGTGTTGTCGCCACCCAATCGCTGGTTAACCGCCAGTACGGTCCTGACGGCTTATCTCAGCTCAGGCAAAGACGACACGCAGATCAGGTTCTGCAATCACTGCTGGAATGCGATGCCGGCAGCGCCTACCGCCAAGCAGCTGTCATTGATGCCATGGGGAATACTGCAGCGCATACAGGGGATTCCTGTATTCGGGAAGCGGGGCATAGCAGGGGAGAATGCTACAGTGTCCAGGCCAACATGATGCTCAATAATACGGTCTGGCAGGCTATGGAAGATGCATTTCTCAGTACACCTGGATCACTCGCTGATCGCTTGCTGGGATCGCTCAAGGCTGCAGAAGCTGAAGGGGGAGATATCAGGGGGAAGCAGTCAGCGGCGATGGTCGTGGTGAAGTGTAGGGCATCGGGGAATATAAGCGAAGATCAGGTGCTTGACCTCAGAGTGGAAGATCACAGCGATCCTCTCACGGAATTAACCCGTCTGCTCACACTGTACCGGGGGTATGAGATGCTCGAGCGGGGTGATTCAGCAATGGAGCATGGTGATGCGGATGCTGCAAAAGTATGGTTTACCAAAGCGAGGGAGCACCTAGGAGGAAATCCGGAGGCGCTCTACTGGCACGGCATATCGCTGCTTCAAAGCGACGATGCTGATGAAGGTATGGAACTCTTATCGCCGCTGTTCAGCAGCAGCCCCAACTGGCTTGAACTTACATTGAGACTGCCTGAATCAGGGCTTGCAGTATTCTCTCCTGGGGTGCTTACACAGCTGAAGAAGATGCATACATAGGAGCTGAGCAGATAGAGATCTGATGTATGCAATGCAGCAGCAATGCAGCAGGCAGCAATGCAGCAGTACACAATTCCTTGACGGTCCTTCGGTTTGAACGTAAGATAACCCATGGTTCGGCCGCGTTGGATGTCGTATACAGGTTTTTTTGTGCTGGCATTGCTGACCCTCATCCTGGCGGTCTTGAGCGTACTCGAGGCGTTCAGTAACCATCCTCTACTTTTTGTTTTTCAGCTGGTTATCCTGCTGGGTATTACCGCAGGTATAGCACTTGACGGAATAATCCTGGTCACAGCAGCCCCAGAAGAGATTTCCTGGAGTGAAGACCTGCTTGATTTCCTCGCAGTTGCTGCAGGAGCTGTGCTGACATTCATTATGAGTGTTGAATTAGGCACCGGGGTGGTTATTGCATCAGCTGCCGTCGGGCTTGCAGGCAGTATTCTATTCAAACGTCAGGCTCCTGCAATTTTTTGCGGTTCATTTGCCGGCATGTCGTCCCCGGCATTGCTTTCCCTGGTTCCAGGCATGCTGATTGCCGCACTACTGGCAGGTCTTCTGTATGTAGCAGTAAAGGGTTCGTTTGCGGGTATCGGCGGGAAGCTCGGTACGACAGCATATGCGGGATGTCTCATCGCCGCAGTGATGCTCTCCTGCAGGCCTCTGGTACTGCCTGTTCCCGGTTGGGATATTGGATGGATCATTATGCTGTATGCTGCAGCAGGGGCGTCAGTGACCTACTCTCTGAATCATCGCATGCAGGTCGGCCCCGTAACAGCTTCTGCAGCGGTCGGTCTGGCCGCTGGAATACTCCTTCCGTTGATCCATGGAGAGGTATATGGTGAACTGTTTGCATTGATGGTTTTCTGTGCATCCTTTGCAGGTATGGCAGGGAGAAAGCAGGCGGGTCATACCGCTTTCATGGTGATTGCCGGGGGAATATGCGGACTTTTATTTATCTACAGCATGCCGTACCTAGGGGGAGCAGGAGGGAAATTAGGAACCATCGCTTTTGCTTCGGTACTCTTCATTCGTGCGCTGAGAACGTATACTGCCAGATTCTATGCCGCGGATACCTAAAGGATACGACTGGACTGATTCAGGTATATACCCGAACATCGTATCATCGAAATTCCAGTAGAGAAATGGGATCTCCAGCGCATCTGCTACTGAGGAAATCTGGGGAAATCGGTCGTACTTATGTGAGATGATGGTAAAGAAGTCGGCATGCTTCAAAGCGCGCCCGTACTCAGCCGGTAAAAGAGGAATCACATGATCACTGGCAAAGATCATCATCCTGGAGCTGTCGAGCTGAAGTCCTACAGGACGGTCGGTATGCGCCTTCATGAGCTGGAGCATCCGCTGATTAAGGGTGTAAAACAGGATCTTTTCATGGTAGGCAAAGAGTTCATCAGAGAGCTTCAGGAACTGTATCACATCATCTTCACTCCAGGTATAGCTTTTTATTTCAAGGAACCAGTAAACCTCAGGATTCCGGTTGCATAATTCAGCAAGCTGATTCAGGTCCTTGATGCGCTGGTCAGCAAATTCAGGAGAGAACCAGGATCCCATATCGTATTCACGGAGCTCTCCCAAAGTCATGCTGGTGATCCTGTGGGGTTTTCCTGTGTACCGGAGCATGATCGGATCATGGATGACAACGAATTTATCATCCTTGGTCTTCTGGATGTCAGCTTCAATGCCGATAAACTGAGGCTGCTCCAAAGCCCAGGAAAATGCAGCTGATGTATTTTCCGGTGCATGTCGTATAGTTCCTCGGTGCGCGATTTTCATATCCCATTCCTGGGAAAGCAGATAGTCTGCTTGGTACTCCCTCCGTGACAGGCCGAACCCTATGGATATCTGGGGGGTATGGTCCCAGGGTAGGATGACAGAACATCGTATGCTCCAGGAATTTGATGTTCGAAGAGCCAATGTTGTTTTCAGGTAATCGGGAGATAAGGTAGCAGTAATTCCTGCATTGCTGAGTGAAAGGCCGAGGTGCGCTGTAGGTTCCTGCGAGTTGAAGTGGTATGCTAATCCGCCGGAGAGCCTGCCGGTTCGCCATCCCCATGAGGCAAACCAGCCGCTGTGTCTAGGTTCAAGAGACATTAGCTTATGCGCTCTCCACCCTGCAGAGAGGAGATAAAACGGGGTGTGTACCCGATAGCTGTCTAGGTAGCCTATCTGGTTTGTTGTACCAAGTGATGTGAAAATGGGCATGAACAGCGGAACACCTGAGTAAAGTGAGAACTCATCTGCATCGGCATGGACTACCAGGGGGAAATCACCTGATAACGCAGAAACTCCGAACCGTTGAGTGAAGGACTGGTCTGGTGCGGGCTCATAGGTTATCCACATGTTCCGCTCCTGAAAGAAGAGGGGGAACGGATGTGCTGCTGCATCAGGGAGAGGTATGATGGCTGCACATGCGGTAATTATGAACAGTATTCTCTTAACCGTAGAAAAGCCCATAGTGTGCAGAAGCATACCATGCAACCCATGCAGTTTCAAAGGTGTGTGCGATACATATGCATGGCAATTTCCAGATACCGGTCATGCAGGCGGAATATTGTTCAGGATCCTACGTATCTGCTGTCAGTTATCCAAAATAGTCCGGTTCGTTCCCTTCTTTCCACTTGATGTTACACCCAAGCGAAGGTTTCTGCCCTTCAGGTTGCGGTTTATTATTCGCTACTGCCGTAACGGCCGCAGTAAGATCAGAACCTGTCACCGGAGTTGGCAGAGACGGGCGCGCATCATCAAACTGGCCTCGGTATACAAGCCGGTGATCCGCATCGAAAAGGAAAAAATCAGGAGTACATGCGGCTCTGAATGCCTTTGCGGTTTCCTGGGTTTCATCATATAGGTAGGGAAATGTGATGCCCCGTTCATGAGCAAACTGCTTCATCTTTTCCGGGGAATCCTCAGGAAAGTTTGCAACATCATTTGCATTGATGCCTACAACAGAAACCCCAAGCTCCTCATAGTGCGCTGTCTGCTTTGCCAGGACATCAATGATGTGATGAACAAAGGGACAGTGATTGCACATGAATATGACAACCATGGGTTTTCCCTTGGCTGAGGAACTGTCAAAGACATTCCCGTCAGAATCCGGAAGTGAGAATTCAGGCATCTGAGAGCCCAATTCCAGCATGGTAGATGCAGTACGTGCCATACGTATACTCCTTTATTGCTTGATATATGCTCGTAATATAGTAATGATGTGGGGCTAAGTCAAACGCCCTGAAGAGGCAGCAAAGGAAGGGGTCAGAAAGAGGTGCTGAGATAGTGCTGCAGGGCTTCCAGCGCATCAGCGGCTAAGTCACAGCCTGCCTGCGCAGCTTGCTCATACTGTCTTGCAGCGTCATCAATCTGGCTGTTGAGCAGAGCGCGATCTCCGTCAAGCAGGAGGGAAGGATCATTTGGATCAGATATTTGCCACAACGGATAGTTTGCTCCCCTGTCGAAGACAAGACCTTCGCTGTCCGTAATTCTACTGCCGTAAGGGTCATACGCAATTACCTTGAACGTAACGTAGGCACCAGGATGGTACGGCCCCATGACTGCGGCAGGAATAACCCGATCAGGCGCATAGGTTCTTAGTGGAGATCTGCCTTCAGTAGAGGCGGTCTCTAGGGCAAACCGGGTATCGGTCACGCGGTCGATTTCCACTCCGATTGAGCTCTGGTATGGAGCTTCTTCAGGACCGCTGAAATACACCAGATTGATGCTGTACTCGGCCGCTTCTATGAGGGGCTGCCAGGAGAGAGAAATCGTATCACCATACGGCAGGGTGATATACCCTGCCGGTTCGGTGATGGTGATGCGGTTTTTCAGCGTGAATGTATGCATGGAAGACTCACCTTCAGAAACGGTGAATGATTCCGGGATATTGAATATCCCGAATCCCTGCAGCATCTCAGGCTTGAATGAGAATATAAAGGTGTATTCACCAGGAATAATATGTGTAAACTGGAATTCTCCGCTGCTGTCAGTAGCTGTTTGGGGATAACGCATCTGGGCTTCCCTTGGCGAGATCACTCGCTGGAATTCATCTGCAGGCATCAGGGTGACAATAACACCAGCCATAGGCTTTCCCGCACCAACTATTGTTCCATGTACTTCGGTATCCCGTTGAGGATTGAGCTTCATATCTAATTCCATAAGCCCTCTTTCGGAAATCTTATATCCATACTGGGCTTCGGGTGTGGTGATCATGCCTCTATCCTCGGAGGTGCGGACTGCCTCAGCCACTCCGGCTTCCGCTGTCTCCATTGCCTCATAAAAACGGCTCTCTGCCTCATCATATCTTCCAAGCTCCAAGTAAAGCATTCCCTCGCGTGCAATCAGCTCGGACCTGCTTATGAGGCCCGTCGGCTGTGAAGCTAAAGCATTTGCTATGTGGGTTTGGGCCGCGTCAAGCTTCCCTTGCTCCATAGCTATGTCAAACAGGCTCATGTATATGGAGTGCGCACGAAAATCCAATCCCCGATTGATGAAGTTCTCCAGCGCATAGGTGTAAAACTCTTCAGCCTGCTGATATTCGCCCAGCGATGCAGCAACTTTTCCGAGCCGTTCATTGAGATTGTACCCCCAAAGCGGATTCCTTTGCGCATGTGCTACCCGCAGCACTGCATCGTAGAGACCTTTGTGGAATTCCTCAGGCAGCGTGCCTAAGCCGGAATGGCTTTTTAGGGTAAAGTTGTGGCCGACAATAATGTAGGTATCGCTTGATTCCCGCATAGAAAGCAGTTGGTACGCGGCATCCCGTGCTTCATCGGAACCTGGAAACAGCCGCATCAGGCGTAATGAACGTGCTGCCGCTGTGTAGGTATCCTGGTCTTCAAATGACTGCTGGATGCTTCTGTACATGATCACCGGTGCGGCAGTCAGTACGATAACTAATGCCAGAACGACAATCCCAACAGGGACGGCAATTCCAAAAATAAGAAGTTTCTTTTTCATCTTCAATTCCTTTTCATAGTGTAGTGTTGCGTGTTCATTCAATAATCAGGTGCTGGACTGCAGCAAAGGGGATTTCTCCTGCCGTGATCACCTGCTCGTGCGGGGACGGAGCAGAAGCTCCTGGCACCCACAGCAGTCCGCCGAGAGCTATTGTTGTAATGACCACAAAGGCCGCAGCATATGCCAGCACGGGTTTGAAAAACAAACGATAGCTGCTGGATTTCTCAGCTGCTGTTTGCTCCCGTACAGCCCGGGCAACTGCTTCATGCCGGGAAAATGACACATGCTCAACTGAAGCTTCCAGAGCCTGCTTTACTTTCTCGTCAAACTGTTTCATACCCGACCTCCTCGGTGATATACCGCTTCAACTCTTCACGGGCCCTGAACAACCTGCTTTTGACTGTCCCGGTACGTATGCCCAGTACCTCGCCCATGTCCTCCACTGACATCCCCGAGAGGTAGAACAGCGATACCACTTCCCTGAGCTTGGGGGAGAGTTTTCTCACCCCTTTGGTAACCATCTCTGCCTGTTCATTCGACAAGGCTGTTGATTCAGGACCAGGATAGTACCCTGGCGAAGCATGGTCATCGTACTCCACATCCCGAGGCCTGCGTGCACGCCTCCTCCATTGGGACCGGACCAGATTCAGCGCTATGGAATAGAGATACGTATAGGGAGACCCTGTACCTCTATAGCTGTCCAAAGCACGGTAAGCCCGAATGAATACTTCCTGGACAATATCCTGAGCATCTTCAGTATCGCCGATCATGACGGTGAGGGTGCGTGCCAATCGATCCCCATGGTCATGCATCCAGAGCGCTATTGTATCCCAGTTACTGTCCATGTATTCCTTCCCAAAAATCCTTTTGCTCAACGTTGGCATACACTTAGACGCACTACGTATGAAAAGGTTCCGTAATCAATAATGAAATTATATATGAATATGCAGATTATTAAAATAAGATGGTCTCGCCGGCAGGATGCATATGGATGCTGAGCATACGCAGCACTATACGGGATGTGCACGCCTGTATGAT
>SKXS01000234.1 GCA_007128345.1 Spirochaetia bacterium | reverse complement strand
GTCTGGGGTACTACCTGTTCTCAAGGAACCTGGGGTTTATGGGGCCGTATGTCCTCATCGTGTGCGCCCATGTGACCATCACCTTGCCCTTCATCTATCGGCTGATGCTTCCCGCTTCACAGAAGATATACCGGACCTATGCCGCAGCATCGTACGTGCTGGGAGCTCCTCCTGTTCGTACCTTCACCTCCGTGGAACTCCCCCTCCTGCGGGGTACGGTGATTTCGGGTATGGTATTCGTCTTTGCGCTCTCCATGGGAGAGTTCAACGCCACCCTTATCGTGGCGGACGCGTCTGTGCAGACCATCCCCATCCTCATGTACCGCCTTATCGGAGCCTACAACTTCTTCGGAGCCTGCGCGCTGGGAACGGTGCTCATGCTCTGCAGCTTCGCCGCTTTTTTTCTCTTCGATACCCAATCAACCAGGAGCTTCCTATGAACGGCCTCACTGTCACATCGCTGCACAAGCGCTACCCGGAATTCACCCTGGATATTTCCTGTGAGATACCGGAGGGAACCATGGTGAGCCTCCTCGGGCCGTCGGGATGCGGGAAAAGCACCACGCTCTCCCTCATCACGGGTATTGAGCGTCCCGATGCGGGTTCCATCATGCTCTCGGGGCGGAACATCACGTCACTGCCGCCATGGGAGCGGAAGATCGGTATCGTCTTTCAGGATTATGCGCTCTTTCCGCACATGAACGTAGCCGGAAACATCGCCTACGGGCTGAAAGTAAAGAAGCAGGATCATCGTGAAATATCCCGGAGGACTGATGAGCTGCTGGAGCTTGTGGGGCTTACCGGATACAGAAACCGCCGGATAGACTCGCTTTCCGGAGGTGAGAAGCAGCGCATTGCCCTGGCCCGGGCCCTGGCGCCGCAGCCGGAACTGCTTCTCCTCGACGAGCCACTCTCCGCATTGGATGCCAGGCTGCGCATCAGGCTTCGCAGTGAGGTGCGCAGAATCCAGCAGGATCTTGGAATCACCACCATCTACGTCACCCATGACCAGGACGAGGCCATGGACATCAGCGACACCATCATCGTCATGAACCGTGGCCGTGTTGAACAGGTCGGCAGTCCTGAGGAGGTCTATCGTCATCCCCGCACCCTCTTTACAGGGACCTTCATCGGCGCCTCTACTGCCATAGCGGTACAGATCCATGCGTCTGCCGGGAATGCCGTCACCGTCGTGCGGGGAGACCAGCAGTTCTTCGGCACCGCACCGCAGCCGCATGCATGGAATGGTTCTCAGGCATTCCTCTACTTCAGGCCGGAGGATGTGCGTGTGTCGTCCCGGGAAGTCGGTGCTGCTTCCAACCTATTTCCCGATGCCGTCCTCCAGCGCTGTGCATTCCGGGGTTCATCTTACGAGTACTATTTCCTGTGGGAAGGAGAGGTAATCACCGTCCAGGGAAACAATCTGCTGGAACCGGGATCCAAGAGAACCCTGGAGGTCCCCAGGGAAAAATGCTGTGTTCTCACCTGAATTCTATGCTATGATGTGCCATGTTCCGATTTGCTGCATTTCTCCTGATGCTTGCTTTACCCGCATCTATTGGGGCCCTCTCCCTGCAGACAGGAGGATCCTATGTGATCCACTCAATCACCCTTGCTGCTGACGAGCCCCCCTCATTTCAGGACGGGTATATCCTGCATGCGGGGGTCAGCCGGGCAGTCACGTCAAGGCTGTCTGCGGGCACATCCCTCATATACAGCAGAATGCACCCGGCACCCTATGACACGCACATGGTCCTTCGGGGATACAGTTCTGCTGGTGTGCGTGCATTCCTTGACCTGTCAGCGGGTTCCCGCCGTCTAGGAGTTACGCTCTTCGGTTCCGGCCTTTGGGGAATCTACGAGCACACCCCTCTGCTTTTCTTCTCCATTGAAGCGGGGACAGGCCTTTATTTTGAGTTTGCCGATCTTCTGCCGGGAAGCCTTTCACTGCGCCTGGCCGTCAACGGTATCTGGACTGAGCGCAGAGACATTCAACAGCAGGCAGGCATAGGCGCAGAACTATCCCTCGTCCGCTCAGCATGGGGGAGGAGCCGTGAGTAGGAACTTCGCACTGATTCTCCTCATATTGGGACTAATCGCAGCCTTCTCCTGCAGCCTGCTCGACCTCAGACCGGAAACCTCCGGTAATCGCTATGCGCTGATAGCCGGACTCGAATATTCAGGGAACCTGAAGCTCACCTACACCGTCTCTGATGCTGAGGACATGGAGGCAGCCCTCACCTCGCTGGGGTACCAAGCCTCCCGCATCACCGTGGAGGGAGGGGATGTCACCAAGAAGGTCATCCTGGACGCTGTCAGCGATCTTCAGGCGCAGGTGTCCGGGGATGATCTGGTGCTTTTCTTCTTTGCCGGACATAGCGACATCAAGGACGGTACCTTCTTTATTGAGGCAGAAGGAAACACGCGCATCACTCGTGAGGAGCTCCTGCATGCCTTTGCCCTCTTTTCCTGTCCGGTGGTAATCATCATGGATTCATGCTTTTCAGGCGGATGTATTCTCGAGGATCCCTACAGCGTCGACATCCTCTACTACCGCGATTCAGACAAGGATTTCCGGGACACGCTTCCCGGCAATGCGTACTCCCAGGCAGTTGAGGCGTTTTTCCGTACCCCCGAAGAATCCTCCGGCATGCATGCACATATCTGGGTGTTTACAGCTGCCGGGTATCATCAGAAATCTTTTGAACCTCTGCCGGGGTCAGCAGGATTGGACCTCTACGGAAACACAGTAGAAAACGGGTACTTCACCCACTTCCTGCTTATGGGGCTTGCACAGGAGGGGGAATTCCTGCGAGCTGATGCGAACTTTGACGGGGTGCTCACCCTTTCGGAACTCTACGGGTTTGTGCTTAGGGAGTTTCATGTTCACAGGGACCAGCTGGTTCTCCTGCCGCTGAGACGCTATCTCCCCCACGTGTCGGGAAGCCCCAGGGACGTTCTCTTAGGCTACTCGCATCCATTATGAAAAATTCTGCACCTTGATGCGGTCGATCTCATCACGGAGCACCGCGGCCTGCTCAAATTCCAGGCGCTTGGCGTGCTCAAGCATCATCGCTTCCAGTTCACGGATGTACTTCTTCCGGTGGGAGGGAATGAGGAG
>SKXS01000107.1 GCA_007128345.1 Spirochaetia bacterium | reverse complement strand
GGCCGCTCAGTTCCACGCTGCAAAAGGATATAGCGCTCCTGTTCATTAAGCTCCCTATACGCGCCTATCTTTCTGGCATCCTGATCTTCAGCTTCAGATCCTGTCTGCCGCTGCCCGGCATAGGCGCATCCTAAGGCAAATGCCATCACCACCGCCAGTATGAGTATTCCCTTAATATTCATCACACACCTGCCTAAAAAAGCCTGGAACGAAAACCGCTCCAGGCGTATTCCTTACCAAATTATACAGCTATCACTTCTCATCATCAACTAAAACTTTTTCCTTCCTCTTGTACTTTGTGTGGAGCAGATGATGAGGTTTATCACCAAGCGGAGTTTCAAGGAACTGTTCGTATATTTCCTGGATGGCTGGATTTTCGTGGGACTGCCTGAGCTGCTTGCCTTCATCTTCCTTGTAAACAGCAGCTATGCGAGCCCTTCTCACCTCATCGGTGGTGAACCGCGGCTGGCCTCCTCCTCCAATACATCCTCCAGGACAGGTCATGATCTCAACAAAGTGAAACTCGTCAGGATTCCCCTTCACATGCTTAATAAGTTTGGCTGCATTATTCAGGCCGTGGGCTACAGCAACTTTTACTTCAACTCCTTCAAGGAAGCTCCAGTCTTCGACTACATTAGTCAGCTTGACCGATGCGACCTTAATCCCCTTCAGCCCGGCAATCTGCTTTACATGCAGCTGCTTGGTAGGCAGAATTCTGCCAGTAGTTATTGCGTAGACAGTTCTGATGGCTGCTTCCATAACACCGCCGGTGTTTGCGAAGATATCCGCTGCCCCTGAGGAAAGGCCAAGCGGGGTATCCATGACATCATCTTCCAGGTTTGCAAAATCAATGCCGTTCATCTGTATGAGTGTTCCCAGCTCTCTCGTAGTCAGTACGTAGTCAACATCCTGATATCCGCTGGAGTTCATTTCCTGCCTCGCAGCCTCAAACTTTTTTGCTGTACACGGCATGATGGATACTACCACCATGTTTGCAGGGTCCACATGCTGCCGGGTTGTATAGTAGGTCTTGGCTAAAGCCCCGAACATCTGCTGGGGAGATTTGCATGAGGAGATATTCGGCAGGATTTCAGGAAAATAGTATTCAGCAAAATTAATCCACCCTGGCGAACAACTGGTGTACTGGGGGAGGGCCACATCCTCTTTCCCGTCCTTCAGCTTTGACCGAAGCCTCATGAGTAGTTCGGTTCCCTCTTCTATGATGGTCAGGTCTGCGGTAAAATTGGTGTCAAATACAGCATCAAATCCAAGCTGTCTGAGGGCGGACACCATCTTGCCGGTAACCAGCGTTCCTGGGGGCATGCCGAAGACCTCTCCCAGAGCAGCTCGAATAGCCGGTGCGGTCTGTACTACCACCGTCTTCTTCGGATCTTCAAGAGCCTTCATCACCTGACTTATATGGCTCTTCTCGGTGATCGCGCCGACTGGACACACAGCGGCGCACTGACCGCACTGCACGCAGGCTACAGCGTCCAGATTATGGGTGAAGGCAGGCCCGATGCGGGTTTCAAACCCCCGGTACTGCGGGAAGAGTGCTCCAACCTGCTGCACTTCATTGCATACAGTGACGCAGCGTCTGCATTTAATGCATTTCCCTGCATCTCTCACCAGTGCCGGAGTGGTATCATCTACATAGGAAGCAGTTTTCTCTCCTTCATAGGGTATCACCCGGATGCCGAGATCATGGGCAAGCGCCTTCAGCTCACAGTCCTCACTTCTCTCGCAAATCTGGCAGTTGCCTTCATGTTCACTCAAAAGTAATTCGACCACGGTTCTCCGTGAATCCCGTACACGCTTGCTGTTGGTAAGTACTTCCATACCTTCGGTTACAGGTGTCGAGCACGCTGCAATCATGCTCCGAGCACCCTTTACCTCGACGACGCACACACGGCATGCCGCCATGGGATCTTTTCCCTCAAGATAGCACAGGGTAGGGATGGTGATTCCAGCTTCCTTAGCTGCCTGCAGGATGGTGTTGCCGCTATTAGTAGTCAGCGTTCTCCCGTTCATGGTGATGGTACACTTCTTCTGCTTAGACATGTGCATCCTCCTTCTGTGCAGTGCGTATCTTCTTTCCGTAATCGCACCGGAGACATCGTTTTGCCTGCCGCTGGGCGATTGCCTCCGTCCATGGAAGTTCAACTTCTTCAAAATTATGAACCCGTCGCTCAACCGGTATGACTCGGAGCTTCTCCCTGGGGTAGGCAGCCGGGTCTTCATCTGGATCAAAATCTGTCTTGACTTCCTTCTCGTATCTCCAGAACGCGTTATCCTTTCCGGTAAATTGGGTGTCGATTCCTACAGCAGCTTTTTCTCCGCCTGCTATAGCCTTTACTACTGATGAGGGACCGTCAACACAGTCTCCGCCGGCGAAAATGTGGGACACCGATGTCTGACCCGTCAGCGGGTCAACAGCAATGAATCCCCGTGAATTTATCTGTATGCCTGCATCCGCAAAAAGGGTATGGGTATCAAGTCTCTGTCCTATGGCGATGATAATCTGGTCAGCCTTGACGGTGAAGGAGTTTTCACCTTTAGATGTAGGCCGACGTCTTCCTGATGAGTCAAACGTTCCAAGCTCCATGGCAAGGCACTTGAGTCCCGATGCGTGGCCCTTGTCGTCAGTAACGATTTCCACCGGTTGCGTGAGAGGCGATATCTCAATACCTTCATTGACTGCTTCATCTACTTCCTCGGCATACGCAGGCATTTCATCCTTGCTCCTCCGATAGATGACCTTAACTGTTTCCGCTCCCAGCCGCATAGCGGTGCGGGCGGCATCAATAGCTGCGTTTCCGCCTCCTATGATTACGACATGCTTGCCGACCTCGACGGACCCGCGAATATTATAGCGCTGCAGGAAAGGAACTGCCTGCACCACTCCCTCAGCATCCTCACCGGGCAGTCCCATATCGAGAGTATCCGGAGCACCCACCCCGATGAATATCTTTTCAAACCCATCTGCGGTGAGACTCTGGATGGTAAAGTCCTTGCCGAGTGCCTGTTCGGTAATGATGTCCACTCCCATATTCTCAATCATATGTACTTCCCTGGCGAGAGTCTCTCTTGGGAGGCGATATGATGGGATGGTCTGGACAAGCATGCC
>SKXS01000152.1 GCA_007128345.1 Spirochaetia bacterium | reverse complement strand
TACCGGACACATGATCAGCTATCCGTTGCCCAGATAGCAGACCGTATTAAGCTCAGCAGGACCACAATATTTAAGATCAACTATACTCTGGTCAATACAGGGCTGGTAGTTCAAGAAGGAAAAGGTAATTCTACTCCCTCAGGTGGGAAACGCCCTAATGTGTATACCCTAAACAAGGACTACGGGCAAATTATGTGCTTCCATGTGAAGTATGATGCCATACATCTGCGGTTAATAACCATGAAACTGGATACCCTTATGCAGGCAGATGAACCTATACCGAAAAATGCTGACTTGCTGACTGTATGTAATGTTGTGCACCGTCTTTACCGGAGAATACTTCAGGAGATGCCCCACATTAAGATTATCAGTATAGCAGCAGCAGTACACGGTCTGGTAAACTCCAAGGAGGGGATCTGCTATCATTCTACCTATTTCCCTTCCTGGGGAGAAAATGCCCCTCTTGGCGCCATGATTGCCAGCAAACTCAAGGTCTCAGTACCTATATATGTCAACAGCTGGATTGGATATAAGACGTATGCTGAGAGTGAGATTGGCGCATTTGCAAAACAGCACAGGGGATTCATACTCATTGACGCTGGCAAGCATGGAATAGTTTCAGGTGTTTTTTTAGATAACAGCCTGTACAGGGGAGCAAACTACCTTTCAGGTGAAATCGGGCATATGATTGTTGACCCCCATGACGATAGAGTATGCCAGTGCGGGGGTACCGGATGCCTGGAAAGCATGATCAGTTTCAGCCGTCTGGTCGAACAGGCCTACCGATTACGAGATGACTATCCGGAATCAACGCTCTTCTCATATACCGAACCTTTCACTATTGAACAGTTTACTTCAGCCTGCAAGGATCAGGATCCCCTAGCTCACTTCCTGATGAACAAGATTATCGACTGGTTAGCTATCGGGATTTCAAATATTAACCTAATCTACTTTCCTGAACTAATCATCCTGGAGGGCGACTACGGGAAAGCCGGTTCCTGGTTTGAGCAGCAGCTCCTTGAAAAGATAGAAAAGGTATCCATGGTCAGGCTGAAAAACAAGCTTAACCTGGTGTTCAATGAACCTCAGGCAAAATCAACTCTCATTGGTGCTGCAGCGTACGCAGTACGCCAGCATCTGAAACGGCTACACCTCACTTACTAGAACGACTGATTGCTTCCAGCATTGTATCAATACGTTTTCTGCGAGTATGCGTGATGATTGGATCATAGGACAGCTTGACCTCTACCCAGTCTCCTTCTGCAGTGCCTACAGGCATGAGCTTAAGCGGCATATGGATATACGTCTCTTCCAGCCCCACAAGCATAGAAACGATACCATCGGTAATGTGATCAACAACTCCCAGATGGACTGCCTGACGCTCTGTTACCGTAGCGCATCCGATCAGAAAAAATATGCACAGCACCATCACTGTACGGTATAACTTCTCCATCATATTCCTCACATGCTTGGGATGAAAGCACTTACTGCCCCCTCAAGGAGGCAGGTGCATACTTCATTAATTGCAGTATGAGAAGCTGCTGAATCATCAGTACGACCAATCGAATTAATTCCATAGTATGAAGTACACAAGAGAAGTGCTGTCCATTCGGGAGACTCCATTGGACCGCAGGCCGAGAGAGCGTCTCCAGGCAATCGGACCGGAAGGTTTGTCAGACCATGAACTGCTGGCAATCATCATTGGATCAGGAAGCAGGAGCGCAGGAGTACATGAGATTGCAGGCAGCATTCTCCATCTCCTGGACAAGCATGGAAGCGACACCACCATAGATCAGATAGCTTTGATCAAAGGAGTGGGGAAAGCTAAAAGCTCTGTAATATCAGCTGCTTTGGAACTGGGCAGGCGACATGTCCATGGAAAAAAACAGCGGATAACCTATCCTTCTGAGGTCTATCCCCTGATACGGCACTATGCGGACAGACCTCAGGAACACTTTTTAAGCATATCCCTGAACGGTGCCCATGAGGTAATGGGCATCCGTATAGTATCAATTGGTTTGGTAAACAGGACCGTGGTGCACCCCAGGGAAGTATTTGCCCAGCCACTGCAGGACCGGGCAACCGCAATAATAGTGGCACATAATCATCCCAGCGGAAACCTTTCCCCCAGCAGTGAAGACATGTCAGTTACCAAGCGCCTTACAGAGGCGGGTTTGATACTCGGCATAGAACTTCTTGATCACATCATCTTCAGCGAACAGGGATACTTCAGCTTCCTGGAGCAGGGCATGATGCCTTCGTAAGGAGGTTACCCGATTCTCTCACACATGATGAGTGCGTCTGCATTCCCTGCAGCGGACCTAAGCATTTCGATACGCCCTTGAAGACCGGGTGGGACTTTTGAGAGTGCATATACCCGGTCTTTTTTCCTTTCTGCAAAGCTTCAAGAATTACAATTCGGGCATTTCTGTATTTTCAAGGTATTTTTACTAGGGCTTCAACACTATGCAGATACCGGCACGAAGAACAGGAGCGAATTCCAGCGGCTTATTGCTGACTGTGATGGCGGGAAGATTGACATCATCCTGACTAAATCCATCAGCCGGTTTGCCCGCAATTCTTTTTCCGGTCGTCTGGCATCTCTTCTCCTTACCCTACCTACCTTACCAAACTGTCCGTTATTTTAACATAGACTCACCTATGTTTGGCCGCACTCCCTTGTACCAAGGCTCGATTGAAAGTTGACTTTTGTATAGATATTGAATATAATATCAATATATAAGTCAACTAGCAACGGAGGAAGCAAAATTATGATAATCAATTCTCGAATTCATAAAGAAATTAAGAAAAACAACAACATGATTACTACATCACAGGTGTTGCAGCTAGGATTTTCAAAAACGTTGATTACAAACTATGTTCACGCCGGCCTTTTGGAAAGATGTGGTCATGGCGTCTATACTCTTCCGGGTAGATTGAAAGACGATATGTATACGCTCATGCTTCGCTCGTCAAAAATAATTTTTTCCCATGACACCGCACTCTTTTTAAATGAACAAGCCGAGCGCACACCGTTTCAACATACAGTCACCATCCCTAGTGATTCAGCGTTGCCGGCCTCAATCAAGAATAAATGCACTTGTTTCTATATCAAGCCGGAGCTGCAT
>SKXS01000248.1 GCA_007128345.1 Spirochaetia bacterium | reverse complement strand
GCTCGGAGACTCCCTCTATCTTCGTACCCATGGAGCGGTTAAGCCTGCTGATGATGTTTGCTGTCAGCAGGGGGATATCTTCCTTCCGTTCACGCAGAGGAGGAATTTCTATGTGCACCACGTTAAGCCGGTAGAAAAGATCTTCCCGGAACGTACCCATCCTGACTTGATCCTCCAGATTCTTGTTTGTAGCAGCTATGATCCGTGCATTGATGGGCAGGGCTGTAGTGCCCCCGAGCCGGGTCACCCGGCGGTCCTGGAGCACCCGAAGGATCTTGACCTGGATGTTTATGGGCATGTCGCCAATTTCATCCAGAAAGAGCGTTCCCCCTGAGGCCAGCTCAAACATGCCTGACTTTCGCCCCGCAGCTCCGGTGAAAGCCCCCTTCTCGTAGCCGAAGAGTTCGCTTTCCAGCAGGTTCTCGGGAACCCCGCCGATATTTATGGGAATGAACGGACCGTCCCGCTGGGAAGAATTCGCATGGATCTGCCGGGCAACCACCTCCTTTCCCGTTCCGCTGTCGCCGGTGATGAGCACCATGGCCTGGGTCGGGGCAATCCTCCCTATGATATCCTTGATCTTCCTCATATGAGCTGAGCTTCCGATAAGGTTCTGGAGATTCAGCGGAACATCTGAGCGCTGCCGGGATTCCACGAGGTTGCGCATGTGCTGCACTTCTATGAGTTTTTTGAGCCTGATGGTGAGTTCCTCGGGATCAAAGGGTTTCACTATGTAGTCCTGGGCGCCGTCCTTCATGGCGGTCACCGCGTCCTTGATATCACCGTGGGCGGATATCATGATGACGGGCATCCGGAAACCCTCCTGCCGCAGCCACCGGATAAGGGTGAGTCCGTCCATCCCCGGCATTTTCAGGTCAACTATGAGCGCGTCGTACGGCCGCTCCTTCACCATACGCTGAGCGGAGAGTCCGTTTTCAGCCCCATCGGCTTCAATACCTTCCAGGCGCAGGAACTTTCGGACAAGGTCCCTGATATTTCTTTCATCATCCACCACCAGTACGTTCATCCTGTTCCTCCGGGAAGTTTAATGACAGCCTGGGTCCCTCCTCCCTCCCGCGGAGTAATCCGCAGGGTGCCCCTGGCAGCCTCAATGAACCTCAGGGATATCGCAAGGCCGATTCCCGAGCCGTGTATCTTTGTTGTGTAGAAGGGATCAAAGAGCTTCTTCCCGTCCCCCTGAGGCAGACCGTCACCGCGATCTGCTATGGTGATGATCACGTGTCTGCTTCCGCAGCTGATTTCAACTGAGACCTGAGGATCCCGTTTTGTATCCGTACAGCTTTCGAGGGCGTTAAGCAGGATGTTTTCAATGATAGACCGGAACCGCTCCCGGTCTATCACCACAGTACATGAAGAGACCGACTGATCAGCAAAGGTGATCGAATGCTCAAACTTAGCGAGCAGTTCACGAACGAAGGGCACGACGGATATCCTCTCCGGCTCTCCCTGGGGATTCCGCAGAAAGTCGCTGATCCTGCCGGTCAGATGATTTAGCCGACCTATCTCTTCTTCAATGACCCGCAGTTCCCCAACGTACTGCGGGGGCAAAGTCTTGCGCAGATACGCATTCTGCAGGGTAATGGCACTCAGGGGATTCTTGATTTCATGGGTTAAGGTCCTGGCAGCCTCGCCGAGCCTTGCCAGCTGCCCCTGCTCAGCCAGGCGCCTGCGGTAGAGCTCATTGCGCTTGTAGAGGAACCAGATGCCCACTTCAGCCATGAGAATGAGGAAAATGACAACGCTGAACCAGGTTATGGAGGCGATGTACTGGTCTCGGTACATCTTCCCGTCCATCTTGATGTAGAGTGAATCGGGCAGCCGGATCATGGCCTCTTCATCGAGGATCGACTGGGTAAAGCCGATAATCGGCAGTGAGAGGGTAAGCCGCGCCTGCCTCACGAAGGAGATGGTATTATCGGCATCATTGTAGATCATCTCACCGCTTGCAAGCATACTTCCTGGAGATACATCTATCTCCCGGGGAACATCGCCGATAGTGAACTGGGTGGTCATGATCTTCCCTGCCTGGTCATAGACTGCGATGCCGAGCAGCGGACTCTCCTTAAAGAGGGTTTCCACCGCCATGGGATTCTGTCGCAGTTGCATGAGGAAGTTCGAATACACCTGTTCAGCCTGGTACTTCATGATGATCTCGTCACGCTGGACATTCGAAATGAATATATAGGTCGTCAGAGAGACAAGCATGATGAATACCAGCACCAGTCCCAGGAGAATGAACATATTCTCCCGGTTCAGCCTGGTTTTGTACTCAAGTAATACCCACAGTCTATTCATAGTTCAGCGCCTCAATCGGATCAAGCTTTGAAGCTTTGACCGCCGGGTAGAGGCCGAAGAAGACCCCCACCGTCATGGAGAATCCTGCAGCAAGGAAGTATATCCTGACCAGCGGGTAGAATGTCCAATTGAAGAAGCTGACTGCAAGATTGCTCACAATGATGCCGAGGCCGATGCCGATAATTCCTCCCACCAGGGTAAGGGTCATGGCTTCAATGAGGAACTGCACCATGATCCTCCTGGGAGATGCGCCTATGGCCTTCCTGATTCCAATCTCCTTTGTCCGCTCCGCGACTGATACAAGCATAATATTCATGATGCCGATCCCCCCTACCAGCAGGGATATAGCCGCAATACTCGCCATGGCTGCCGAGAGGGTGTCGGTCACATCAGCGGCCAGCTCCGCGATATTCGAAGGGGAAAACACGGAATAATTGCCCGAGCCCACCAGCCGGGTAAGATACTCTTCAATATTGTCCGATACCGCCAGCACATCCACTCCCGGCTCAGTCCTCACCACATAGCTCTGCACCACATCAGTATTCACCAGCCTGTTGGAGAAGGTGGTGAAGGGAATATAGATGGACTGGTTGTACTGAAGGTTGAAACTGGCGCTCTTGCGCTCCATCACCCCGACGACACGGTAGGATTTTGCCTGACCCTCACGGAATATCCTGATGTACTCGCCGACGGCGCTGCCTTGCGGGAACAGCTCTCTTGCCACAGAATTGCCCAGTACGGCCACCTGCCTCAGCTGCATGCTGTCCGCGTCGGTAAAGAACGACCCCACGACGGAAGAGTAGTCATTGGCCCAGGCAAAGTCCTCACTGACACCGAGGATCGTCCCCCGGTACGAGTTACGCTGCCACCTGGTAACGGTATTGATCTGGTTCATGGGGATCACGGTGAGAATGCCCGGCACTTCGTAGGCGAGGCGTTCAGCGAGCTCGAAGTTGAACTCCCTGGTTACGCTTCTCTCCTGGGTCCGCGAAAAGATGGATATGGTCTCCAGTCCCGTAGCGGCAATCTGCTCCTGGATGCTCTGGGAAGCGCTTTCTCCCACATTGACGATAATGATCACCGAGGCTACTCCTATGATGATCCCGAGCAGGGAGAGCAGGGTCCTGAGCTTGTTATATGCCATGGACTTGAGCGCGAGCTTGACAAACTCCCCAAACATCTACCTGTCCTCCGCAATATGTCCGTCCCTGAGATTGATCACCCGCTTGCAGCGGCCTGACACCT
Source organism: Spirochaetia bacterium (assembly GCA_007128345.1). GTDB lineage: Bacteria > Spirochaetota > Spirochaetia > PWKH01 > PWKH01 > SKXS01. Next base: position 8,174 of record SKXS01000248.1, on the reverse strand, counting down.
CGGGATCGTGGGTTACCATGATCACCGTCTTTCCCTGGCTGTTGATTTTCTCAAAGAGGTCCATGATCTGTTCGCCCGTCACCGAATCGAGGGCTCCCGTCGGCTCGTCAGCCAGGATAATCGACGGGTCATTCACCAGCGCCCGGGCTATGGCGATGCGCTGTTTCTGGCCTCCGGAGAGCTCGTTGGGCCGATGCTTCATGCGGTCTCCCAAGCCAACCTGCTCCAGTGCGTTTTCGGCGATCTCCTTCCTCCTGCGCATGGGATACCCTGCATACATCAAGGGTGTCATGACATTCTCCAGGGCATTCATTTTAGCCAGAAGGTTGAACTGCTGGAAGACAAACCCGATCTTGGCATTCCTCAGGTAGGCCAGGTCCTCCTCATTGAGCGCAGAGGTATCCTCTGCGTCGATGTAGATGGTGCCGGCAGTAGGCGTATCCAGGCAGCCGACCAGGTGCATCATGGTGGATTTTCCTGAACCTGACGGTCCCATAATTGCAGTGTATTCCCCCGTGCCGATGCGTACGTTCACGTTATCGAGGGCCTTGATGACAAACTCGCCCATGTAGTAGTACCTGCTGACCTCCGTCAGCTCAATAACTGGTCCGGCCATAACCTGCCTCATCTCGCGGGGGGACCGAAATCGAAGGGAAACGACCTGGTGATTCGCGCCTGACGTTCAATGACATCCCCCTCCTTCAGGTCTCCGGAGAGTATCCGGAGCATTCCCGCTTCATGGTATGCTGTCTGCAGCGTCACCGGCACGGTCTCTCCTGAAGGGAGCCGTTTGTGCACTGCCTGGCTCCCGTCCTCCTGCCGGACGATGAAGTCCTGGGGAACAGTAAGAATCTCCTTGCGCTCCCCCGCTATAATGATCCCGGAAAAAGTGTAGGACGGGGCAATCGTAGGCGGGGGATCGGGGATGGTAATCTCAACCTGCTTTACCGCTATGCCCTGGCCGGTCACCCTGCCTTCGAGGGGAACAGAGCTTACCATCCCCGGAATCCGTATTCCGGATCCGAGGGCATCGAATATGAGTTCAACCTGCTGTCCTACCCGCACCAGGTTGATGTCAAACTCGTCCACCTCGACTTGCGCCTTCAATGATGAGATATCTATGACCCTGACAGCTGGTGCGGACACTGATGAACTCACCAAATCGCCGGGGTCAATATTCACCTGTGAGACCACCCCGCCCATTGACGCGACGAGCTTCATCCGGGAGAGGTCATCCACCAGCAGCTCTCTGCGCTTCTCCAGCAGTTCCAGCTGCCTGGGAGTTCCGTTAAATCGTGCCTGCTCTATCTGGTAGTCCAGTTCCGCAAGTTCGTACTCCTTGCCTTCCGTCCTCAGTTCCGCAAGCACCTGCCCGGCAATCACCCGGTCTCCCACTTTCACGGATACCCGCTTAACTTCTCCGGCCGACCTGAAGACCAGGTTCTCACTCTTCAGTGCCTCAACATTCCCGGAAATATCTACCTCCTCCCGGAAGGTCATGGTACTGACGGTATGGCTGGCCGTCTGCCCTGCCGCTGCAGCCTCCGCTTCCCTGACAAGACGCTGCCTGATGATAACTCCCATACCCGCGATGATTGCTATACCCAGAATCAGTACAAGTGCTGTGATGCGTCTTTTACGCTGCTTTCGCCTGCGTATATCCTTAACTGATTTAATGCGCTTTTTCTTGTCTGCCTCAGCACTGGGTGCATCAGTATGGGCATCGCTTCTTTTATTATCTTCGTTCATGAACTATCCTTTTTCCCTGCTGTTATTCCATGCTACAGCAGCGCCTGGTCTATCTCACGCTGAAGCATCCACGCATTGATACGGTGGCCGATTTCATCATACCTCAGCTGCTCAAGCGCATGCTTTGCGTCTTCGACTGCCTGCTCTCTCCCAATGCCCTGTAAAAATGCCGCCTCTGCGGTCTGGGAGCTCTTCTGCGCATGCACAATCTGCATCTCCAGATACGACTCCTCCCGCTGCCATGCGCGAATATCTAGTTCGAGGCTGAGCAGGTTGTTCTGAAACTGCCTCTGCTCCCGGAGATACGCCTGCTGGGCCAAGGCAGCAGCCTGCTCAAGACTCTGCGCTGTGAGCGTACGCTCACGGCTTTTTCCGTCCTGCGACCAGGAACCCTGTATATACCCCATAACGGTGTTGGGATCGGCGATCTGTCCGGTAATCCCCGCTGAGAAGGTAACATCCTTAAATATCCCGCTTACGCCGGCCTCCATCTGATGCCCGTAGTCCCTCGTCCCGTTGGTGGTGACAATCCCGATTCCGTACCCGCCTTCCACGCGGATGTTCCATACATCCTTCTTGTATGAAGCCAGCTGCTCCTCGGCGCGGTCCCGTTCAAGCCCTTTGATAAGCATTGCGGTGTTCCCCAGGTTTGCTTCAGCAATCCTGGGCGTTACGGGAGGAATGAAGGGCATCCCTTCATAGGGACTGCCGGTGAGCCTCTCCAGTTCGCGCACCTGCATATTCCGCTGCGCTTGTGCCGAAGCTGCAGTCATCTCCAGCTCAGCAATCTGCCGCTGCATCGTCCGCCCCTGGGACGAGTCTACCACGTAGCGCATCTGCTCCAAATCCCGGAGGTAGGTCTCTTCCAGCACGTTCTTATTGTAGCTCAACGCGGCAATCTGACGGTCAAGGGTGTTGATCAGCTTGAGCAGCCCCAGCACCTGCATGTCAATGCCCAGCATGCCCTGGCGGTAGGATCGCTCCCCCTGGAGATAGGCTATGGAGTATGAAATATCGTCAAGGGCAGTATCATCCTCGAAGAAGTGCCGCAGAGGCTGGACAGCCTTGACAAAGGGCGTGACCGTCCATATATCACCCAGAGGGGGATCCAGTCTCCTAGTGAACTCAATCTCTCTGAACCCCGTCTGGATTTCGGTGCGGTATTCGTCAGGCAGCGTAAAAGTCACCGACGGGTTCGCAGTTATGATGAATTGTTCACCTCCGGGACCAACCAATGTCCCAACCCGGCTGAGGTTGTCAACTCGATAGGCGATATCCGGGGTGGCGTCCATGAGGGAGAGTTCTGTGTTGGTGCGCTGTCTCTGGAGTTCAAGGATCATCGCCTCATGGCTTCCGGTACGGGCCTGGCTGAGCAGTGAGGTCAGTCCGTATGCCTGCACCGGGGCAATAATGAGTATAAGCAGCACGAGTGCAGTTGACGCGTGTATTTTCATAGTACTTAAGATATGCAACTTTCATACCAAAAAGGCAAGTAGATGCGTGTATCTTTTTAGCACAACTGTGTGAAAATATTGCATGCTATAGCACATAGCGGGAATTTTTTTTACAGTATGAGGTTGATCAGGCAGCGCCTACGGACCATCTGTACTGAGAGAAGGCCGATATAAATCGGCCTTACACGTGTAGTCTCCAGTCTTTATCGCGTTAATTGGCTTCTCTTACCGCTGGCGAACGAAATCCTTCACCCGCTCAAGGATAAAAAGCACTTCTTCTTGGCTGGAAGGCTTCCTGTCTTCAGGATCCATAAAGAATTCGTACGGTTTTACGTCGAGTATTTGTGAAAACTTCTCCAAGGTCTTCACTGACGGAAAACTTCTTCCAACCTCAATTTCGCCTACAAATCCTGCGGAAATGCTGCAATGCTCGGCAAGCCGAGCCTGTGACAGTCCCTTGGATTTACGAAACCTCTTTAAATTGCTAATAAAAACCTTCTGCAATTCAGGAACATACTTACCCATGCATAAAATATACGGACAAAACAAAAAAATGTGTATATGTTTATATAGAGTTTTCACTCTATTTTTGCAATTTTTGTTTCTGCAGTTCTTGTTATCTCATCAATTCAGGGTATAATCAAATAATCAGAGAGTTGCTTGTGCCGCATACAAGCACTACGTACTCCTCTTATGTTTTTCCCGTGGGCCATCAAGGCTGATGATCCTATCAAAACAGTCTTGATGGCTCCAATTTGTACACATGTATTCTTGACCGTTTCCTGTACCGGGGGTATGCTGATAACAGACATGCGCTTCTGCTATACAGCACTGGCCTGACACCTGCGCGTACACTATTGATACTCTCAGGGAGGACGGCATGAAGGAACAAATTTCATCTGCCCTGCTGGCACAGGGGCTCCGATGGGTACGTAAGAATCCGGAAAAGAACTTGATCAAGCTTGCTGACTGGGCGGAACATTTCGTCCGCCATGAATACCATCGTAGTCATGTCGCCGCCTACCGCAAGGCGGTTACGAGTCCAGGAAGCAACTGGCATAATTTTATTATGCGGATTGTGCGGGAAGTGGATCCGAAGTTTCTTGAACGGTTTGTACGGAATTTCGTCATCTACTCCTCATGGATAGGCAATGGAAAGATCCGCAAGCTGAGGACAGAACTGGACATGAATGTTCCCTGGGCAATCCTCATGGACCCCACCTCTGCGTGCAATCTGAACTGCATCGGGTGCTGGGCCGCCGAATATGATAAATCCTCTTCCCTCTCCTACGAACTCATGGACCGCATCATAACGGAAGGAAAGGATCTGGGCATCTACATGTACATTTACTCAGGGGGTGAGCCGCTGGTGAAAAAAGACGACATTATGAAGCTCGCCGCCCGCCACGATGACACCATGTTTGCCGCGTTTACCAATGCGGTGCTCATAGACGAGCCGTTTGCCGATGAGATAGCCAAACACTGCAACTTCATTCCCATCATAAGTATAGAGGGAAGTGAGGAGCACACCGACGACCGGAGGGGAAAAGGAACCTACCAGGCCTGCCTGAGGGCCATGGACATCCTCCGCTCACGCAAGCTCCCCTTCGGATTTTCCGTCTGCTACCACAGTAAAAACACCGAAGATGTGGGATCTGATGCCTGGGTGGATTTCATGGTGGAAAAAGGGGCCCTCTTCGGATGGTATTTCACTTATATACCTGAAGGGAAGCATGCCGATGTCCGGCTTATGGCAAATCCCGACCAGCGGGAATTCATGTATCGGAGAATCCGCGAACTGAGGAGCACCAAGCCTGTATTCCTGCTGGATTTCTGGAACGACGGAGAGGCTGTGGAAGGCTGCATTGCCGGCGGCAAGAGCTACTGCCACATCAACGCGAGAGGGGAAATGGAGCCCTGTGCCTTCATTCATTACGCAGCAACCTCCATACACGACAAGAGCCTGCTTGAGGCGCTGGACAATCCGCTTTTCCGGGAGTACCACCGACGACAACCCTTCACCTGCAACCTGCTGCAGCCTTGTCCCCTGCTGGACAACCCTGATATCCTCAACGAGATGGTTAAGGATTCAGGAGCCTGGTCCACACAGGAAGCGGACCGCGAGCCGGTTGAGGAACTGACGGGCAAGTGTGTTCAGGCCGCCCAGGCATGGGCACCGGTTGCGGAACGTCTGTGGAGAGAATCCCACAGGGAATAAGTTCCTTTGACCGATGCGCGGTTTCGTGAGTATATTGGTACCATCTCTTACACAAGGAATCATGGCATGGAAAAGAATAATGACGCTCCATCCCCGAAAGACTCGTCGGTAAACCAGGCAAAGGATACCAAGAACGACAGAAAGCAGCGCAACTGCAGGGAAGAGCCTGGAATACACCTGAACAACCTGTTCAGCAAGGAGAACCGGCAGAAGTACAACTTCTCCTTCTGGTACTTCATCATCATGCTGGTCATACTGATCGTAATTAACAACCTGCTTATGTCGCCCCAGGAGAGGCCCGAGGCGATTGAGTACAATGTATTCAAGGAAAAAATTGTTTCCGGGGAGATCAAGCGCGTTGAGATTACCGATCGTGAGTACATCGGCTATACCATGACCCGCGCAGAGATTCAGGCGATGCAGGAGGAAGCCCCTGCGGTGTTAACACCCGCATCGCCGAGCTACTCCACCTATCGGGTAGACGACCCGTCATTCATTCCCCTGCTGGATGAAAAGAAGGTGGAATACTACGCAGTTCCTCCACGGGAACCGGGATTTTTCATGACCATGCTCAGCTGGTTCTTCCCGATCATCGTCCTGGTGCTCGTCTGGCGCTATCTCTTCTCCCGGATGAACAAGTCCGGCCAGGGAGTCATGGCCTTCGGCCAGAATAAAGCCAAGATTGTCGCTGAGGGTGATACGGGAGTCAGATTTGCCGATGTTGCTGGCGCAGATGAGTGCAAGTATGAGCTGGAGGAGGTGGTGGACTTTCTCCAGCGGCCCGAACGGTATACGGAAATCGGGGGAAAGATTCCCAAGGGAGTGCTGCTTGTTGGAGCTCCTGGAACAGGAAAAACCCTCCTGGCCAGGGCAGTTGCCGGTGAAGCTGGTGTGCCCTTCTTCCGAATGAGCGGGGCTGATTTCGTGGAGATGTTCGTGGGCGTCGGGGCTGCCAGGGTGCGGGATCTCTTCCGCCAGGCACGGGAGAAGTCCCCGTGTATCATCTTCATTGATGAAATGGACGCCATCGGCAAATCAAGGCAGGTAGGAGGCTTTGGGGGCAACGACGAACGGGAGCAGACGCTTAACCAGCTCCTTGTGGAAATGGACGGCTTTGATGCCCGAGCAGGAGTGATAATTATCGGTGCGACAAACCGACCGGAGATTCTCGATCCGGCCCTGCTGCGTCCTGGCAGGTTTGACCGGCAGGTGCTCATACCGAAACCGGATTTGGACGGCAGGGAGGCGATCCTCAAGATCCATGCACGGGGCATCAAGATGAGCCCAAAGGTTGACCTGAGGATGGTAGCCCAAGGCACTGCGGGTTTAGCTGGAGCTGACCTGGCAAATATCGTCAATGAAGCCGCACTGCTTGCGGTACGAAGCAATAGAAAGCTGGTGAACCAGGATGATCTCTCTGAAGCTATTGAAAAAAGTTTTGCAGGGCTGCAGAGAAAAAACCGGGTGATGAACCAGAAGGAGCGCGAAAAGATTGCCTATCATGAGGCAGGCCACGCGCTTGCGGCATATTTCACCAAAGGATCAGACCCGGTGACCAAGGTATCCATCATTCCCCGGGGCATCGGGGCGCTCGGGTATACCCTGCAGCTTCCGACAGAAGACCGGTTTATCATGTCGGAAAGCGATATTCTCAGCATAATTGACGTGCTTCTGGGAGGACGGGCTGCGGAAGAGATCATATTCAATGAAGTATCAACGGGAGCGTCCAACGACATCAGCCGCGCAAGCGACCTGGTTCGGCGGATGATCACCGAGTTCGGGATGAGCGAGAAATTCCGCAACATTACCCTCCCATCCGGCAGCGGACAGGAATCCATGCTCGGCACCTTCATGCGGGGCAGCAGGGAGTATTCAGAATTCACCCAGCAGTACATCGACGACGAAACAGCCAAGATTGTCAACAAAGAATACAAGAAAATCCTGGATGTACTCACCAAATACCGGAGCCTGCTCAAGCATATTGCGCAGCTGCTCCTGGAGAAAGAGGTGATTGACGGAAGTGAGTTTGCACGTATAATTAAGGAGCATAACGCACAGAAGGATACGCTGAAGGATGATACAGTCACCGCTCAATGAGGCAGCAGAGATCCGTTTGGCTTCACTTGAGCAGGACGGCATCACCATTTTTTTACTGGGAACAGACCAGCTGCGGGGAGCCCTGGTTCACGGAACCAGGATGATCACCCAGATGCGGGAAAACCACCGCACGGGGATTCTCGAGACCCTGGCCCTGGGCCATGCCTATCTTGCCGCAGGCCTGCTCACCTCCACGATCAAGGGGGATGACCGTGTATCGCTGCATATCGAGTGCGGAGGTCCCATCGGCGGCATCACCTCGGAGGCAACCGCCCACGGTGACATCAGGGGATATATTAAGCACAACCCCATAGAAGTGCAGGGAACGCCTGAGAGTTTCGACCTGTCACCCCACTTCGGACCGGGATTCCTCACGGTAACCAAGCATCTGCATGAGGCGAAACATCCGTTTTCCGGGCAGGTCATGCTCACCCATGGCTCAATAGCCAAGGATCTTGCGGAGTACTTCCTCGCATCAGAGCAGACGCGTACCCTATTCTTTCTGAGCATCCAGTTTAGCCCATCGGGAGAGACCGCAGGCGCGGGAGGTCTGTTCCTCCAGGCCCTTCCAGGTGCCGACAATGAGCACCTGGAAGAGGCAACCCATGCCGCACTTTCGGTGCCTTCTCTAGGTGACTACTTCTCACGGGGCAATG
>SKXS01000275.1 GCA_007128345.1 Spirochaetia bacterium | reverse complement strand
CCTTACTCTTGCATATCTCATAGGATACTGCTATAAAAGAAGTTAGTATGAACCATTTTATCATAGAATCAATACAGACTGCTATCTCTTTTCTGCCCTTTCTCATATGTTTTACCATGATGTTCCGAAGAAAGGTGGGAAAGTACTGGGTGCTCCCCATGATAGCCCTCGCAGGGAACATAGCCTACCGGGTCTACGAGCTCTATCTGGTGCGCTACAGCACCGAGGTATTCACCTCCCAGGAACTGGTGATTGCCTTCGCACCATCTATGATCAATCTCGTGCTCTTCTTCGGGCTGCTCTCCATCCAGATATCCCAACTAAGAGAGGGAGAACGTTCCGCCCCTGAAGCTATGAAGCTCCTTGAAGGACCCCGGCACAGCGGGGAACAGAAACCTTCCGTGAAGCCGTCCCGTGAAGCTTCCCCTGTTCTGTCATCTGCAAGACAGAATCAGGAGAATGCAGAACCCCGGGAGAGATCCCCAGCTGGAGAAACGCATCGCGGCGTATCACCCCAGGAAAACCCCGATCTGCAGCCCAGGGAAGGCGAAATACCGGAACGACCGGTAAAGCAGAGAGAGTCAGCGGCATCAGAGAGCGGACCGGTAAAAAAAAAACCACGTGAACCCCATGACCTGAACAAGCGTATTGCGCGCATCAGGGTGTCCGACGATCCGGTGAAGCGTGAGCAGATGGTCCGGAAGATACAGTCCATGAAAGGATCTCTCCAGCAGGTCCTTGAGCTGGCTCAGTACAACGGACAGCTGAAGAAACCCAGGAAGCGGAAGAAACCCGCATCTAAACGGACCAGGAAGGCATCAGCCTAAAGCACGCAGATGAAACGCAGTGGTACTATACACATGACCTACCTCACCTCGAGGAAACTGGATAAGCTCAGGCAAACGGTGTTTTTCATCACCGGCATGAAGCATTCAGGCAAAACCTCAGCAGCAATGTATGCCGCCCATCGCATGGGGTGCCGCTTTGCCGACAGTGATGATCTGGTCCTCGGGAGCATTGGAGATATGTATACATCCGTGCGGGAATTCTACCGTGCTGAGGGCAAGGAGCTCTTTATGGAGCGGGAATTCCAGGTGGTCTCCAAATTCCTTGATGACTATCGCGAGGAGGACCTCTGTATTTCGCTGGGAGGCGGCGCCTGCGACAACCAGGCTCTCATGGATATCTGCAGAGCTTCAGGAGTCATCATTGTCCTGCGGGAACCTGCTGAAGCGCTCTACAACCGTATTATTGAGGGGGGGATCCCCCCGTTTCTTGATGCTGAAGATCCCCGGGGGAGCTTCTCAAAACTGTACGACCAGAGAAATGGCTTGTACAATGCCTTCGGTGATGTAATAATTGACAAGGCTGAAATATCAGTTGAGCAGATGCTTCAGGAGGTGCACCTGAAGATACTGGACATACGGGAGCGGTACTATGGCAGGCAGCAGTTTCGGTGAACTCTTCTGCATCACGACCTTCGGTGAATCCCACGGGATATCCATGGGCGTGGTCATCGACGGGATTGAGCCGGGGTTTCCCCTCGACCTGGAGGCCGTACAATTCCAGATGGACCGCAGGAAGCCCGGTCAGAGCTCCATAACCACCGAGCGCAAGGAATACGATCGCATCAAAGTGATCTCCGGCCTGTTTCAGGGAAAGACCACCGGAAGTCCCCTCACCCTGGTGCTCATGAACGAGGACCAGGCACCCAAGGACTATGACTCCGTCAAGGACTGCTTCAGGCCGGGACACGGCGACTGGAGCTACCACTGCAAGTACGGCCACCGGGATTACCGGGGAGGGGGCAGAGCTTCCGGCAGGGAGACCTCCGCCCGGGTGGCGGCAGGTGCTGTGGCACGGCAGCTGCTCGCATCACGGGGAATAACTGTGACCGCGTATACCGAATCAATCAGGAATGTACGCCTGGAAACCATTGACCTGTCGGTCATTGATAAAAACCCCGTGCGTACTGCCGATATGAAGCAGGCCGCAGCCATGGAAGAGGAGATCCTCAGGGCCGCCTCCATGGGGGAGAGCGTCGGAGGCATCGTGGCCTGCCGCTGCACCGGGGTTCCTCCGGGCCTGGGTGATCCGGTGTTCAGGAAGCTCGACGCGCTTCTCGCCCAGGCGATTGTATCCATCGGCGCGGTGAAGGGCATTGAGTTCGGCTCAGGCTTCCAGGCACCCTCATGCTTCGGCTCCCGGAACAACGACCCCATGACCGGATACGGTACCTTCGATTCCAACAACGCCGGGGGCATACTCTCAGGGATCTCCACCGGACAGGATATCGAATTCAGGCTGGCGGTGAAGCCGACTCCGTCGGTGCATACGCCCCAGCAGACCGTTGACGTCAGCGGCAGCCCCAGAGAACTGATCATTGAAGGGCGGCATGACCCCTGCATCGTGCCCAGGATCATCCCCGTGGTGGAGAGCATGGCCTCACTGGTGCTTATCGACTGCTTCTACGGGCAGTACGGAAGGCACAAGGAGAACTCATGCGAATAGGATACTTTCAGTTTTCTCCAAAGTTCCTCGATCCGGAGGCCAACCGTTCATATCTGGAGCAGGTGCTGTCCTCCTGCAACGCGGACATCCTCGTGCTTCCCGAGCTTGCCGTCACCGGCTATCTGTTTACCTCAAAAAACGAGCTAGAGGCATGCGCGGAGTCGGTTGACGGTCCCACCTCATCGATGTTCCAGGAGCTTTCCCGCAAAACGGGCACCCTCTACGTGTACGGGTACGCTGAACGGCAGGGACATCACTTCTACAACAGCGCAGCTGCGGTGGATGCATCGGGCATACGCCACAGCTACCGTAAGCTCCACCTCTTCAACACGGAAAAACAGGTCTTCACTCCCGGGGACACGCCCCTGGATCCCTTTATATGGAACGGGCATAAGCTGGGTGTGCTCATCTGCTTTGACCATATGTTCCCCGAAGCAGCCCGCACCCTGGCGCTCAAGGGCGCTGAGGTGATCTGCCATCCCTCAAACCTCGTGCTCCCTGAATACGCCCAGCTTACCAGCAGGGTACGCGCTCTGGAAAACCGGGTCTTCTGGGTGCTCGCCAACCGGACAGGCAGTGAGAAATCCGCGGGCCTGCATCTGAAATTTACCGGCTGCAGCCAGGTGGTG
>SKXS01000026.1 GCA_007128345.1 Spirochaetia bacterium | reverse complement strand
GGATGCAGATACATTGAGACCGGGAAGATCGGCCAGATAGATCATCATATGCGATATGGCATTATCTCCTAGTTCAGGCCTGCTTGCATGTGCGGATACCCCGGTGGAGCGGATGATCGCTTCGCCGGTATCGGACATCTCCATGCTGAGAGGTGCCTGGTGCTCCTCCATATATGTGCTGAAATGTCTTTTCAGCTCACCGAGAGACTGGGACTGCACTGAAAGTTCTGCCTGGCAGCAGTCAGGCACCATGTTCGGTGCGTTTCCTCCGGTGAGCGACTTCAGCTGTACCGGCTGATCATCTGGAGAGAGCTCAGCATCAAGGGAGAAATTCAGCAGACCCTTCTCTCCGTAGATTACGGGAAACTGAGCATCAGGACTGAACCCGATGTCCGGACGGGGATACTTGCTGAAATAGTAGGCCAGATCACTCCAGCCTGCGGCTGATTCCTCGTGGGTCCCGAAAATCAGCCGTACCTTTTTGGTCAGTTTAACCTGCGAGTCCATAATTGCCTTCATGGCAAATAATGAGGCAATGACCGGTCCTTTATTGTCATATGCGCCGCGGCCGTATAGTCTGTTTTCGACTACACTGCCGCCAAAGGGCTCCACACTCCATCCGGTCCCTTCGGGAACAACATCAAGGTGCACCAGGATGCCCACCATGGAATCTCCCGAACCCAGATCAGCATGTCCTGCATATCCGTCGGCATTGCTGACAGGGAATCCAAGCTTTTCTGCCAATGCAAGGATGTACTCAAGGGCCTGATTAACTCCTTCGCCGAAGGGCATGCCAGGCTTCTCCTGGGACTCAACACTTCGTATGGAAACAAGTTCTCCCAGACACCGGATCATATCATCACGGTATTGATTTACCATCTCTTTACATTTTTCCATCTTTCTTCCCGCCTTGTTCATCTGGTAAGGATTGCATCGGAACGGGTTTTTTCACCCGTAACAACATTATGAGAAGTATACTTCAGCACTTCCAGGGTGTAAACTCACAGCGGGTCACTGGCGATATATTTTCCGGTCAAATTGTAATATTTGAAATATATATCCGTGATGCGGAATAATATTACGCATAGAGAGGTAAAATAGACATCACTGAACTTGATATTTACTGCCTTGTGATGTATCATGCTTACCATATTTTCTTATACATCTAACTGACAAATGGGAGACGAGAAATGGTTGAACCACGGGAAAGGACGAAGAATGCATACGTTGAAGGAAAGAAGCCCATCGTTGCAAAGGTTCCCCACTTCAATGGGGACTATCTGCCCCACACTGTGGCAAAGGCTGCAGATCTGCTTGGCGGGGTAGGACTGTCCATTAAAAGCGGCGACTCAGTAATGCTGAAGCCGAACTTCAACTGCAGGTATGCCATGCCGCTTTCGACTGACCTGGCATTTCTTACAGCAATTATTGAACTGCTTCAGGACCATGGGGCAAAGGTTGTCGTAGGAGAGAGCTCCGGAAAGGCTGACGGACCGACAGAACAAGTCATCCGCGACCTGAATCTCCTTCCTGTGCTGAAGCGCTATGACGTACCTTTCGTAAACTTTGACACTGACCAGTGGATAGAAATGAAGATTGACGGCAAGTATTTCCAGAAGCTTCGTGTCCCCCGTTCCATTTATGAAGCGGAGAAGCGGGTATATACCTCCAATATTAGATGTCATTCATCTGCCCGATATTCAGCGAGTCTCAAGCTGAGTGTGGGATGGATTGATGCGGAATACCGGGGATATTTCCATGAGGAAAAACCCCTGGTGGAAGCAAAGATACCCGAGCTCAATCTCGGATGGCAGCCTGAGATGGTTTTCATTGACGCACGGCGCTCCACAACGTCTCAGTACGGTAGAGGTAAGTATGTCTATCCAAACGCGGTGCTTGCCTCAGGCGATATGCTGGCGGCTGATGCAGAGGCTGTCTCCATATTAAAAGGGTATCCCGACAACAATTTCCTCGGGATTCCTCTTAAGGAGATGGGACAGCTGGCAAAAGGAATGGAGTACGGCTTGGGTTCCATTGACTATGTGCCCAGATCGGCCCCGGGGAATCTGGAGACAGAGCAGAAAAGCGTCTTCTGAACTAGTGCAGACACAGGGAAGTGAACTGAATCCGAAACGATAGGATTGTCTCCTGTATGGATGGGTGGTCTGATGCAGATCATCCATCATTTTCTTTTTTACTGCCGTTTCTCAGGAAATGCACATCATGGATTCCTGAACCAAGGTGAGCATGAAAGCCATGAAAGATATGCAGCGCCTTCGAGGATGCTCTGGTAAAGAAAGATCAGAGATCATGCTGCAAACTGGATACAGGGTTGTCTTAAGATATGCTTACTGTTTCGTATCGCGGAATTATGATTCAATATCAATCATATTGGTAATTTTTTCGTTGACATCCCGCGGCTTTGATGGTAGCCTGAGAAATCTATTAAATCATAAGGAGAGGATGGTATGAAGAAGAAATTGACTATGATTCTCATAGCCGTTATGGTGTTTGGCGCCTTCAGTGTGTCAGCTCAGGCAGCTGCTGAACGGGAGCCCGAACGCCCGCAGATCAAAGTGGCCAGCAATGTGCAGATACCCTTGAGGATCTTTTTTGAGGGGAGGCAGATCAAAGGGTATGAGTACGAGGTCTACAGCGAAGCTCTCAACAGGGCAGGATATGACACCTATGTAGTAGACGTAGCTTTTGCCGGTATTTTCGCCGGTCTGCAGGCTAACAAGTGGGATATTGCCGCTTCCAATATTTTTATCACGAAAGCCCGTGCTGAAGAGATGGACTACAGCGATCCCTACCTCGAGGCAAATGATGTTATTATTATCAGGGATGATGATGACAGAATCAGCAGTCTTGAAGACCTCCGCGGCAAGGTAGTCGGAACTGAGGTTGGAACTACCCAGGCAGCATATGCCGCACAGCTCCAGGCGCAGTACGGACCCTTTGAAATCAGAGGATTTGAAGATGTTGAGACTCAGTTTATGGACCTTGAGGCAGGACGTATTGACGCTTTGACTCTTGGACATGCTACAGCGGTCGTGTATATCCAGGAACGGGGAATGTTTGAAGTGCTCGCTCACAGCGACGCTGATTTCATGATCGGTTCATTCTTCCGGAAAGGCGATCCCCTGAGGGACGAATTTAACGCCGCGCTTAATGAGATGAAGGCAGACGGTACGGTAGCAGCTCTCTACGAGAAGTATTTTGGATATGCTCCTCCTGAGGGATCTGCCCCTGTCAAGGTTTGGGAAGAACAATATTATCCTGTAAACTAGTATTGACTTATGCTGAATTAGCAGCGACACTTCAGTTCGTTCCGGTCTTGCGAAGATCGGGACGAACTTTTACCATCATACATACCTAAGGGCAAACATGTGAAATACCAAAGAGACAGTCTGCAGTCAAGAAAGGACTTTATTGAGCAGTGGAAGGTGCGGTATCATCATCTTCCATGGTACAGACGGTATGAGTTCATTCTCCCCGCATTCATCGCTGTATTGCTTTTTACGATCCTGGCCCTTCCCTCCTACGGGAAGCCGGAAGGAGCGGTGGATACACTGCTTATCGGCATAATATTCTTTGCATTTTTCGCCGTAGCTATTCTCATCCTAATGGACAGAGAGAAGCCTGTTCTCCTCAAACGCATCAGCAGTATTACAGTCATTGGGTTATTCTTCTGGTTCTTTTACCGCTACAGCGGCGCTCAATGGGACAGGTTTCGGTACCAGTTCTTCAATATCTCCATGCTTGAAGGTGTAGGGGAACTCTATTTGATCGGTCTCTGGGTTACGCTGCGCCTCTCAGTAGTCTCCGCATTAATCGCAATGGTCATAGGGCTGGTTCTCGGCATACTCAGGTCATTGAAGAATCCGGTACTGGAAATATTTCTCATGATCTATATTGATTTCTTCAGAGCTATGCCGCTGATCGTGAATATGGTCATCGTATTCTATGCGCTTCCGTTCCTCGGCATCAATCTCAACGCTTTCTGGTCTGCAGCTTTGGCTCTGATTCTCATGAACTCAGCATATCAGGCTGAGATATTCCGGGCAGGTATTGAGAGCATACCGAGGCGGCAGGTTCAGGCAGCCCGGGCTCTGGGGATGCGGCCTATGCAGGTTATGCGACTGGTAGTGCTTCCCCAGGCAGTACGGGTGATACTTCCTCCCTTGTCAAACAACCTGGTGAGCCTGGTCAAGGATACGGCAGTCGCCTATGTCATCACCCTGCCGGAACTGCTCACCCAGGCAAGACATGCGGTCATATGGAAACGCAACCCGACTCCCATGATCGTATCAACCTTTATCTATCTGGCAACGCTGTTGCCGTTCATACATTTCATCAGACTTCAGGAGAGAAGGAGCAAACGATGGCTCAGGAAGTAAACAGTGCGTCTCCCATAGAGATGATCCGCATAGTGGATCTTGAGAAATATTTCGCCAAACTGCATGTGCTTAAAGGCATAACAACCACCATCCATAAAGGACAGGTGGTGTCGGTGATCGGTCCCTCCGGCGGAGGGAAAAGCACCTTTCTCAGATGCATGAATCGGCTTGAAGAGCCTTCATCAGGCAGTATCTTTATTGAAAATGTCGATATCACGGATCACCGGATTGATATAAACAAAATCAGAACTGATATCGGGATGGTTTTTCAGGATTATAACCTGTTCCCCCATCTTACAGCTATCCAGAATGTGATGCTTGCCCCGGTGCATGTGCGAAGAGTTAAGCCCAAGGAGGCTGAGGAACACGGGATGGAGCTTCTGAAGCGGGTAGGGGTTACCGACAAAGCCAAGGAATATCCATTTAACCTTTCCGGAGGACAGCAGCAGCGGGTGGCTATAGCGCGGTCTCTTGCCATGCGCCCGAAGATCATGTTTTTTGATGA
Organism: Spirochaetia bacterium; assembly: GCA_007128345.1. Classification (GTDB taxonomy): domain Bacteria; phylum Spirochaetota; class Spirochaetia; order PWKH01; family PWKH01; genus SKXS01. The sequence goes on along the minus strand of SKXS01000026.1, from coordinate 6,855 downwards.
GCCGACATCTGCATTGGATCCTGAGATGATCCGGGAGGTGCTTGACGTCATGCAGACCCTTGCAGAGTCCGGCATGACCATGGTGGTGGTGAGTCATGAGCTTGGGTTTATCCGTGAAGCCTCTAACCGTGTAATGATACTGGTGGACGGTAAGATTATTGAAGAGGGGACTCCGGATGAGGTTTTCAATACTCCTCAGAACCAGCGTACTAAGGATTTTCTGAGCAAGATCCTATAATATAAGGAGAACAGCGTGATGATCGACAGCATAGAAAAGAAAAAAGGGAAATACGGACATCTTCCCTGGTATCGCAGGTACGAGTTCTTATATCCCTTCATGATAATATACGCTGCCCTGATCATCTTTGTAATGCCGCCTGTCAGCAGGCTCAACATATTCGGATATCTGATGCTCATTGTTGCAGTAGTGATCTATGTATTTGTCCTTGTTGCAGTGCAGACCGACCGGGAAAAGCCGAACTGGCTGAAAAATATATTTGCCTTTGGCGTAATCTTGATTTTCGGGCTCTTTTTCTACCGGTACTCTGGTGCCCGCTGGTCTGAGGTAGGACATTACTTCTTCAATATGGACGTGATGCGCAGAACCGGGTTCATGGAGGTAGGTGAGGCGGCCACTACAACCAACTGGGAATTGATGTTCAGGGCACTCTGGACGGCAATAGAGATATTTCTGATGTCAGCGGTGCTCTCAACGCTGCTTGCTCTGCTGCTTGCGGTAGTCCGGGTCATTGTCAATGACAAGCTGCTGAATTTTTTCATAGAGCTGTATGTGGATGTATTCAGGGCGGTACCCTCCATAGCACTTCTTCTGGTGATCTACTTTTCACTTCCCTATGCGGGCATACTGCTGTCACCGTTTGCTACAGGGGTTCTTGCCCTCACACTCATAGAGGGAGCTTATCTCTGCGAGGTGTTCCGTTCAGGAATTGAGGCTATCCATAAAAATCAAGTCGAGTCTGCCCGGGCTCTGGGGATGACTGCCTGGAAAGCCATGAAACTGGTGGTGCTTCCGCAGTCGATTAAGATTGTGCTCCCTCCGTATACCAACCGTATGATCGGGCTTATGAAGCGGACCGCTGAATGTTCGGTTATTGCCATAGCGGAAATACTGCAGACGGCACGTCAGCTGCAATCATGGTATGCGAATGCTACGCCCCTGATCATCGGTGCGTTGATGTACATGATTTTTCTCTTTCCCCTCACCAGGGCGGCTACTATACTGGAACGTAGGCGCAAAAGCGCCTGAGCAGACATGAAGCGGGGCCTTCTGCCGCCCTGCTTACGTCTCTTCAGTTTTTCTCGGTACCGACAGGAATTGGGCCAGTGCATCTGCTATATGAACCATATGATCCTTCTTCCGCAGGCTTTCAGTGTGGACTGTCACTATGTCTCCTCCTTGCATTACGAAAGCAACCTGCACCACCCGGAAATCAATGAGATTTCGGTAGGCCCTTGTCCCTCCGGAGAGAGTTCTCCTGCTTTCCGGCAGGTCCATGATAAACTCTTTGGGAACTGTCAGTGCGACATGCTCCAAAGCCTGCAGGTCCACGGTCTTTTTCGTCAAGACCGGCCATACTCCTACAAACCTGACTGCTGTCCTGCTTTTCACCACCCAGCGTTCAGTATACAGAGCCGCCAGGAGACAGAGAACCGCGATGACAAGGGCTGTCCAGACCGTCCTATCTCCAATAAATGCAACTGCGAAAAACAACCCGGAAAACAGTGCCAGAACAAACCGTGAAATATAGCTGAACCGCAATAGAAGTGTATCAGACGACGGAAATGCAATAATAAACTTCAGCATACAGCCAGTATATATGGGAAGACGATCCTATGAAAGTGCGACCACGGGCTGATTCGTCGGCATCGGCCCCGCAGGAAGAAAAAGGCAGGAGGGTGCCGTGCACCTCCTGCCTGGAAGCCTGAATATTTTTTATTCGCGCTCATCAATATGGGGTACGGATCGTGCGGTCGGACCCATGTAGAGCTGACGCGGCCGACCGATGCGTTCAAACGGATCATGCCGCCACTCAAGCCAGTGGGCTATCCATCCAGGAAGCCTTCCCATGGAAAAAAGCACCGTATACATGTTTGTGGGGATATTCATGGCTCTGAATATGATCCCAGTATAGAAGTCCACATTGGGATAGAGGAACCTTTCCTTAAAATAATCATCCTGAAGAGCAGTCTCTTCCAGTTTTTCTGCGATTTCAAGCAGCGGATCCTTGATGCCCAGATCTGCGAGGACCTCCTCGCAGATCTCTCTTCCGATTTTCGCACGGGGATCATATGTTTTATACACCCTGTGTCCGAAACCCATGAGCCTGTAGGGATCATTCTTGTCCTTTGCCCGGTCTACTGCTTTCTGAACATCGCCTCCGTCGTCATGAATCTGCTGGAGCATATCGATTACTGCCTGGTTGGCCCCGCCGTGCCGGGGACCCCATAACGCGCAAATGCCTGCTGAAACTGCGGAGTAGAGATTTCCCCCTCCGGCGCTGCCGACGAGACGGACTGCAGTGGTGGAGCAGTTCTGCTCATGATCTGCATGAAGTATCAGCAGTTTGTTCAGTGCCTTAATATGAACAGGGTTCGGTTCGTAAGGAACCACAGGCGATGAGAAGAGCATGTTCAGGAAGTTGCCGCAGTATGAGTACTCGTGTCTCGGATTGACGAAGTCACTGCCTCTCATCTTCCGGTAGGTAAAAGCTGCAATGGTGCGGATCTTCGACATCAGCCTGGTCACTGTGAGATCGATCTCCAGCTCGGGATCTTCATCAACGTTGATCTCGTAGAAGGAAGAGAGGGAGACAGACATTGCCGCGAGAATGGACATGGGATGGGCATGTTCGGGATATCTTCGAAAAAAAGACTGCATATCCACATGGAGCAGTGAATGGCGGTTGAGCAGTTGGGTGTACCGTTCGCGCTCTGCCTTGCTCGGCAGATGCCCGTGAATAAGCAGGTAGGCCACCTCAATGAAATCGCATTTTTCTATAAGTTCCTCAATGGGGTAGCCCCGGTATCTGAGGATGCCCTTTTCTCCGTCGAGATAGGTGATTTGGCTCTGACAGGATCCTGTGTTGCCGAATCCCGGGTCATAGGTGATCATGCCGGTCTGCTTACGGAGGTCACGAATGTCCAATGCCTCATTCTCCATGGTGTCAATGAGGATAGGAAGGTCCATGACCTTGTTGCCGTCGATGAAAACCTCTGCCTTTCGGTTTGACATAATAATTCTCCTTACATGTGGTATCGCGATATATGGAAACTACCCGCGGTAGTCCAGATGCTGCATCCCTGCACCAGGTTGCCACGCACGAGGCAGCGATACTTCTGCTTGCCTGATGTTTTGAGCGCTGCCGTGCAGTTGTCATATGCTGAGCTGCACTTGCATTGTCTGCAGTGTCTTCGTTTTTCCGTACAAATTTTGTTCAAGGACCGGTGCTGTGGAAATGCCGTGATTACATGGTTAGGGTCACAGCTCACTAACCTGTTTGAGCACAGAAATACGGCATAATGCTGGATTTCTATGTGCTTTCATACCTCCTGACATGTGCTGCAGAAACCTTCTGATGAACAATGGTCCATCACAACGCGTGTGTGCAGAGCCGGTTACGCTTGCTCGCGCGTACACCTGCAAAAGATTAGTATAGCATAAAAGGGCAGTGAACTCAATAAATGCTGATGATTTCGTTTCGGCTGATGAGGCTATTGAATGAGGGGTGTCAAGAAAGATGGTCTATACCCTGTTGCGGAGATAGGGCAATAAATTTATAATGGTACGGGTTTTTCTGTTCTGTCTGTCTTCCGCCATGCAAAGCGGAAGGCAGGATGCAGTGCCCGATCCATCATATCCACCAGTAAGGAGACGTACCATGTATAATCAATTCAAGGAGATTGAGCGGAAGATCTGGGAAGAGGAGAAACAGTACCTCATGAAGCATGTAGCCTTGGGGCTTATACGCAGCAATGCTCTGAAAATTGGCGATTATACGCTTGCTTCAGGTAAGAAGAGCCCCTACTATGTGGATCTTCGCCAGTCAATTTCAGACCCTATTGCTATGGACTGGATTGCAAATGCGCTGACACGTATTGTGATAAATGAGATTGGCAGGAATAAAGTCGATAAAATTATGGGAGTACCCACGGCCGGAGTTCCTTTTGCTACCTTGATCAGTCAGAAGCTGGCCATCCCAATGCTCTATTATCGGAAGGAGCGCAAGGAGCATGGGGTGAAGAAAAAAGTCGAGGGCGAGATGGAGAAAAACGACAGGATTGTCATGATTGATGATCTCATCACTACCGGACAGAGCGTAATTGAAGCTGTTGACGCCGCGCGGGAGCAGGGAGGTATTGTCAGCGAACTGGTGGTGCTCCTTGACCGTGAGCAGGATGGGAAAAAGAATCTCAAAAAAGCGAATATTGAAACCCATGTCCTTTTTAATGTCTCCATGGCGTTTGACTGGCTCCTTGAAATCGAGCTCATCAGCGAGAAGAATTACCAGACGATCATGGACTACATTACTTCAGAAAGAGAGAAGGCAGAGAAGCTGTCCCGTTCGGTCTGAATAGATGGTATGTTATCTTTTTGCAGGCTATTTCAGTACGGTCCCTTGACACACAAGGGCGGTACCGTGTTTAATAAAAATAAAACAATGTACCGGATTGCGGCATAACGAGCACCAGTACGCATGAGAGTTACGGACATTGAAAGGATTGATGTATGACTGCAGTTACCAAGACTAATCATGCAAAGGAAGCGGTCCTCTCTTTAGGCTGCCCTGTCGTCATCACAGCAGCACCCCACCGCATCGTACGGTATTTGGGGATCGAATTTCCTTTTCTCACCCACTACCCAGAGAAGCCCCTGCTTTTTATGCTTCGCCGTGACGGAACGGAAACCCTTATTGTCCCGTGGGAAGTATCGGGTGCGGTCAGAGCCCAGGGATATGAAGGGAGACTCCTCACATACAGCTCTGCCGAAGCTGAATCTGAAAAGAGAGCTGCAGAACTTGCGGCGGGAGATGCAGGAGAGACCGCAGAGGTGGGACTGGACAGAGCGTTTCTGACTGCAGCAATGGAAGTTTCACTGCGAAATGCTATGCCCGGGGTGAACTGGATTTCTGTTGACGGAGACTTGGAGAAGATTGACTGGATAAAGTATGACCATGAAAGAGCTTATCTGGAGGAAGCCGCACGCCAGCTTGATTTCGGGATAATTGCATCGCTCCAGCATCTTGAGGGAAGCCTCCGAGATATCGGGTATACCGCTGCAGAGTTTTGTGAACGCATTCGCGTGCATGTCTATGAATGCGGGGGAACAGCCGGCGGACTTGCTTTCAGCGGATCCGGCAGAAGCACATGGCAATGGTACGGACTGCCTGCAGGGTACTTCAAGCCTGGCGAGTTTGTACGTATTGAATCCACATCATGCTATAAGGGGTTCTGGGCCAACAGCGCCAGGATGATTTTCCTGGGAGAACCTGATGATATCCATAAGAGGGCATACCAGGAAAACCTTTTCTTGAAGGAACAGGGATTGGCTTTGCTTGAGCCCGGACGAAGCTGTGACTCCATCTATAGAGATATCTGCGCTGCTGCACAGCGGGAAGGCATTGATGTGTGCAGCGACTATGCTGCAGGTCACGGAATAGGCACCGCAGAGCGTGAAAGTCCGTATATTTGTGAAGGCGATGAAACGAAGCTTCAGGAGGGCATGTCCATAGTGCTCTCTCTCTACAGCCAAGGTCCTGCGAAGGAGCTGATCTGCTCTAAGGATACCTATATGATCACCCGTGACGGACCTAGGTGCATCAGCCGATACCACAACTGGGACAGGATCTACCCTGTTACGGGGTTCCGTTCATCGCACTGATAGATATCTCCTGATTTGAACGAGGAAAAGACCATGAAAGATCTTGGAGTAATTACAAACCTTCAGCAGGCTCTGCAGTCGTCGCAATTTGACGCCGTACTGCTTTTCGGTGCAGATCATGTGCGTTATGCATCAGAGGCCCCGCTTCCATTCATACCGGCACTGCCGTTGGAGACCCTGGGGATCTTCATCAGCCCTGAGGAGACTGTCGTCTTATCTCCTGCCTGGCTCAAGGATACCCTGCGTAATGAGGGAAATATCAGCAAGGTGCTGACATACGGTCCGAATGATGCCTGGAGCAAAATGGAAGATCTCGTATGCGCAACATTCAAAAATTCCCTTCAGGGAGGCGCGGTTATTGGTGTTCCTACCCGGAGGATATCGTCAAGGATGATGGAACAGCTCCAGATTCGCCTTGATACCATATCCATGATCAGCTGCGATGCCTGGATACGCACCCTCCGGATGGTGAAGACTGAAAAAGAGCTGGCCCTCCTGGAGGATGCCGCCATGCGCACCGATCATGCGCTGGCGGCAGCAGCACACCATGTCATGGTCTATGCGGCCCGACCCGAGAAAGGGCTTTCGGAAATTATTCGGGTGCACTGCTTGGAACGTGAGATGGATATGAGCGGATACGATAGTCTTGCTGTGGGCGCATCGGGCGATCATACAGCAGACCCGTGGCCGGAAGCTCCGTATTACGGCGTCGGGCTTGGAAAGCAGCTTCAGCAAGGTGAATGGGTGCGGATGGAAATCAGAAACAGTCTCCATGGGTACTGGAGTACGGCGGCACGCATGCTGACCATGGGCCCTCCCAGTGATGAGCAGCATACGACATACCAGATGATAGTGCGGCTGCGCAAAGAAACATTGCGGATACTCAAGGCTGGGGCACGGTGCTGTGACGTGTTTGATCGTGTCTGCTCATTTGCTGAAGAGCATGAAATACCCCT
>SKXS01000066.1 GCA_007128345.1 Spirochaetia bacterium | reverse complement strand
TATAGAGGGAGTTGCTCTAAGCGGAGGACTTGACAGCTCCATAATTCTGGCAATTGCCAAAGAGTTCAATAGTACCATTGCGGCATTTACGACAACCCTCTCAGATATTCCTGGAGAAGATCTGCACTATGCAGAGATGATGGCGGGATATGTGGGAGCACCACTGCATACATACAGGATAACCCAAACCGACTTAAAAGAGATCATACCGAAAGCTGTATATTTTCTGGAGTCATTTGATGAGGACTGCATATCTGGTTTCATTGCTAACTACTATACTTCACGTATGACATCACGCTTTATGAATTCTGTGCTGGTGGGAGAAGGAGCAGATGAGCTGTTCGGAGGGTATTTTAGGGAACTCGATGATATATCCAATTCTGAAGAACAGGAACGTGTCGGATTGAAACTGCTACATGTCGCTTATAACACAGCGCTTCGCAGACTTGACCGGGGTTGGATGGCCAACAGCGTCGAATACTATGCACCATTTTTAGATCCTTCAGTAACCGCTGCAGCTCAGGCGGTATCCATGGATCTGAAAGTACGCAACGGTATTGAAAAATGGGTCCTTCGGGAAGCATTTCGTGATATGCTGCCCAGAGAAATTGCTGATCGGCCGAAACTGCGGTTTGCTCGAGGAGTTGGTGTAGACGAGATGATGGATCAAGTAGTTGCAGAGGCCGTAGAGAGTAACGCAGTCAGGCAGAATCCGGTTAGTGCGGGGGGAATTGCACTCAATTCTCCTAAGGAGTACTTCTATTACCAGCTTTTCCAGAAATATTTTCCAAGCGGGTATGAATCTCTTACCTGCCGCTGGGATCCATTCAAGTAGCTGGGAAACTAGTGACCATGCCTGCACCGACAGTTAAATAATACTCCAAGAGAGGATGAGATGCATATGGAATTCAGTCCACTGCGATTCCCATACATACATTGCCTATATATGTAAACAATTCAGCTGCATCACACGCACTCAGCGGGACGCTGCAAGCGCAAAACGCAAGGAATTCATCCGTACCTCAGACGTATCTGAGCGTGAAGTTAGTACAGCAGGTACGCTCAGACCAGCAAGAATCCCGGCATGATCAGCTTCTCCAAACAGCGAAAGCGTCTTATACACTGCGTTCGCAGAATCGAGACATGGAAAAAGCAGAATATCCGCATCCCCCGGGACCACCCCTTCAATACCTTTCCCTTCAGCCGCGGAGTGTGACATGGCGGCGTCAAAGGCAAGGGGTCCTTCAATTACTGCATTACCGAAGATATGTTCATGCTGCTGGATAAGTACCAGCTTCCTCGCATGGACAGTGCTCTCGAGCTTGTCGTTAACTTTTTCCACCGGAGCTATGCAGGCAACTTTCGGGGCATCGATGCCCAGACTTCTGGCAACAGCAAGGGCATTCATGAGAATTCCCTTTTTCTTTTCCAAATCTGGTGCTATATTCAGAGCCCCATCAGTTATGATTAAGGGTTTATGGTACTTCTTCAGGGCAAACAAAGCCGCATGGCTAATCAAGTTCCCCTGCGAATTCAAGCCATACGTTTTATCCAGTAATGCGCGGGTAAACACTGAAGTATGCACATTTCCTTTCATGACCACCTGAGCATTCTGGTGTGCTGCCAGCCTCGCTGCTATCTTTGCCGCCTTGTGCTCATCGCCCTCATCGATGATATCCGAGGCTGTCACATCCAAATCATGCTCATCTGCTATCCGTTTGATATGTTCAAGGTCCCCGATAAGAATAAAATGGGCAATCCCCTTCTCCAATGCTTGATGAACGGTAATGAGCGTATTCAGGTGCTCGGCTTTGACCACAACGACAGTTTTTACTTCATCGCCAGATGACAGGAAATCAGCAAGTTTCATGTCCATTCCTCCCTATTTATTCATACTGCTTTGCCTGCTTGTTCCCCAGCAGAACCTCAAGAGCGTTCTCCGCTAAAGCCTCCATCTCCCGTTCACCTGGCATGAGGATAACTCCAGCGATAAAGGAAACTCTTTGCGTAATTTCATCGGTGAGCAGCTTCAGATGCGCCATTCCCCCGGTAAGGATGATGGCATCCACCTTACCACAGAAATAGGCTGACAACCCTCCAATCTCCTTGCTGATCTGGTACGCCAGTGCACGAACTATAAGATGAGCATACTCGTCTCCGTTCTCAACCCGACCGGCCACTTCAAGCATGTTTTTGGTCCCCAGGTAAGAAAAGACTCCGCCTTTTCCGCACAGTTTTTTTTGAATTTCCTGTATGGTGCAGGTACCTGAGTGCACCAGCCGTGCAAGCTGTCCAGCCGGGATCCCGCCGGCTCGTTCAGGACTGAACGGCCCATCTCCGTCCAGAGCATTATTCACATCCACTACCCTGCCCCGTGCATGAGCGCCTACTGATATTCCGCCTCCAAGGTGTGCTACAATGAAATTAGCAGATTCATATGACAAATCAAGATCTTTTGCCGCCTGCTTCGCAACACTTTTATGGTTTAAAGCATGAAATATGCTTTTTCTCTCTATCCCCTGCATACCAGAAATACGAGCTTCAGGACACATTTCATCAACAACCACAGGATCCGCAATATAAGCCGGTATGCCAAGCTCATCACCAACCCGTTTTGCGAGTATTGCTCCAAGGTTGCTTGCATGCTCACCATACACAGCAAGCTTCAGTTCTTTAACCATTGCATCATTTACCTGGTATGCGCCGCTTTCAATCGGATGGAGCAGCCCCCCGCGTCCGACAACACCCGAAAGATTCTCAAAAGATATGTTATTATCTGCAAGAGTTTTTATGACCAGGTCATACCGGTATGCTTCCTGATCCGCCACTGTTCCAAAGATTTCAAGATCATTCCATTCGTGGGGAACTTCACGAAAAAAGCATTCCTCCATCCCTTCATAGACAGCTATTTTAGTGGAAGTTGACCCAGGATTTATTATCAGAAGCAATAGTGAATCTTCCATACACCCCCTCCTGAATCACATCATGCATGCTGCTTCAGGTACTCAAGACTTCTTTCTATGATCTTCAGGTTTGCATCAACATATTCTTTTCTTCTGACGCTCTGGGGAATCAGGTCCTTGACTGTTTGTATCTGCAGCGCCTGGGTAATCGAAAGATAGGCAGTGATCATGACCATATTTG
>SKXS01000010.1 GCA_007128345.1 Spirochaetia bacterium | reverse complement strand
TCAGTACAGCGCTGTTTTCTGGTACCAAATTCGTCGGTGTATTTGAAGTAAAACTTCTTGCCGCGTTTGTATGATTTTGGGTACATACGTTACCTCCTTTTGCCAAAATCGTCACCAAGCTGTCACCAAGCAAAAAAAACAGGTGACAGTTTATTAAAATGTCACCTGCTAACCGTTGTATTACAAATAGTTATATAGCTCCCCCGGACGGACTCGAACCGCCGACATGGTGGTTAACAGCCACCCGCTCTACCAGCTGAGCTACAGGGGAATGCACTGATGCTCGACTGACAATCTACAGAAAAGCCGTATGTGTGTCAAGCTTTGTGAATTGAGAAAATTCATGTGGTTTTACGGTATATCTGCCAGGTTGTCTTGATGATGCTTTCCAGATCGCTGTGTTGTGCGCACCAGCCGAGGAGCTGTTTTGCCCGCTTGGAGCTGGCCACCAGCTTTGCCGGGTCTCCAGGTCTCCTCCCGGTGAATTCTGCGGGAATCTCCTTCCCGCTCACTCTCCTGGTTTCATTGATGATCTCCATGACGCTCAGGCCGTGTCCGCTTCCCAGGTTGACGGTTATGCTCTGCTGTTCAGCCAGCAGATAGTCAACGGCCCGCACATGTGCGTCAGCCAGATCAGTGACATGGATATAGTCCCTGACTCCTGTTCCGTCAGGGGTATTGTAGTCGTCTCCGAAGACGAGAACCTTCTCCCGCATTCCTGCGGCAGCCTCCATGACGACAGGAATGAGATTAGCCGGCTCTTTTTCCAGTCCGGTCATCAATCCATGGGGGTCATAGCCTGCCGCATTGAAGTATCTGAGGGATGCATAGCAAATTCCCTTGAGCCGGTGATACCAATCCAGGTGCCCCTCTATCGAGAGTTTGGTGTAGCCGTAGTAGTTTTCCGGTCGGGTAGGGTGGTCTTCATCTATCGGAAGGTATTCCGGTTCACCGTACACAGCTGCTGAAGAGGAGAGCACGAACGCCTTGACGTCATAGAGGCTGCAGCCGGTCATGAGATTGACTGAGCCGGAGATGTTGTTGAGGGAGAACATCTCCGGATTGACCATGGACTCTCCTGCCGCCTTGAGGGCGGCCAGGTGGATGAGTGCGTCCCATCCTTTTGAGATGACCTCATGGAGGTACTCGTTATCCAGGATGTCCCCTTCATAGACTTCGCTGTCCCTCAGGATGTTCTGTTTGAGTCCCGTCGAGAAGTTGTCGTAGATGCCTACGGTATCTCCGCGTTTGGAAAAGGCCAGGGCTACATGGGTTCCTATGTACCCCGCGCCCCCGACAAGCAGTATGCGCATGATCTCCCCCTAATGGTATGCGTCAAGTATCGAATTCAGTTCCGCCAGCTTTTCATTAAGCAGTTCCCTGGTTCTCGCCTCCACGACCAGACGCAGGTACGGCTCGGTGTTAGACGGGCGGACATTGAACCACCAGTCTGGAAATTCGATGCGGTAGCCGTCAAAATCCATGATTTTCTCAGGCTGCAGTTCACGGGTGTAGTGCTCCTTCAATGCTTCCATGGCTTCGCTCTTGCGCTCAATGTGGAAGTTGATTTCCCCGGAGGTATGGTATCTGACAATCTCATCAATGAGCGAGGAGAAGGTTCTCCCTTCAGCCTTCAGATCTGCTGCTGTCTTGAGGACTATAAGGGATGCGAGGAAACCGGAATCGCAGTAGAAGAAATCCCTGAAGTAGTAGTGACCAGCGAGTTCTCCGCCGAAGAGCGCATCAAGTTCCCGCATCTTCCGCTTGGCGAATGAGTGGCCCACCTTCCATGTGTGCACCTCAGCGCCGAGCTTCTGGAGGTATTCGGTCACCGAGCGGGACGTCCTGATATCCTGCAGGACAACTGCGGGAGCGTCCTTCAGGAATGAACGTCCAAGCACAGCAATGATCAGGTCCGGCTGGATGAACCGTGCCTCTTCGTCCACAAACATGACCCGGTCGGCATCACCGTCGTAGATAACCCCTAGATCGCTTTTATTTGCCAGGACAGCGCGCTTGAGGTCCTCCAGATTCTCTTCAATGAGCGGATTAGGCTCATGATTCGGGAAGGTGCCGTCGTATTCGTCAAAGAGGTAATGCGGTGCATCCCCGAAGAGATCCTTGACCAGCAGGTTGGCCATGCCGTTGGAGCAGTCTATGGTGACATTCAGCGAGGAAAGATCCGGCAGGTACTGCCTGAGGAAATTGAGGTAGGCTCCGTCATCTACGTATTCAATGAGCGTCCCCCGCTTGTGTTCCTGCACAGGATCAATGGCGCGGGTGAGCATCATCTGTTCCAGTTCCTTGAGTCCTGAGTCGCTGCCCACAGGAAGCGCGTTTTCCCGGGAGATCTTCATCCCGTTGTATTCTTTGGAGTTGTGGCTTGCGGTTATCATGACGGAAGCACGAAAGCCAAGCTTGGCAGTGAGGTAGTATACCTTGGGCGTGGTAGAGAGTCCGATAGAGACCGCATCAGCACCGCTGTCGCATATGCCCTGCACGAGGGAAGAGAATATCTCCTCTGATGACTCCCGCACATCCCTGCCGACTAACACTGAGTCGGCCTCCAGGAGCCTGGGAATCCAGAAACCGATCTTGTAGACATCATCCCGGGTAAAGTCGCGGTTGTAGACCCCCCTGATGTCATAGGCTTTGAATGCTTTCATGTCCTATCCTCCAGTACAGTAAAGAATTCCGATACGCTTATAACCTCAAGAATCCAATGGGTACCTGTGTCGAAGGCTATATGCACCCGGGGCCTCCCGAGGATCCTGGAAAAAAGCGATGCGGGCTTCATGGCATCCGCTTCAATATATCCCAGAAGAAACCGGTCGGATATGCGGGAACCGACCTGCTTCCAGCGGACGGCTGAAGACAGCGGTTCTTCTGCAGTGAACTTGACAAAAGCGTCCCGTTTCCTGCGGAAGAAGTCCTCCAGTCCACCGGTAGGCTCAAAATCCTCAAAACAGATGCGGCCGGCAATGACATACAGCAGACCGGGAAGCTGCACTACAGAGGATTCCCTGCGAGCGTACATGTGCGCAAAGGTCCGGTATGTTGCCGGTTCTCCATATATCCGCTCTTTTTCCTGAAAAAAGTCTTTGCCAGCGTCCTCAATCATGGTACGCTCCTGATGTGCAGGTACATCC
>SKXS01000259.1 GCA_007128345.1 Spirochaetia bacterium | reverse complement strand
TGCTGCATTTATACCCTTTTTTCAGCAATATATCGAGTGGCTATACTTTGGTTCGGACCTGATCATGCATATCGTACCTTGGGTACTCTATCCGCTGATCTACTTTACCTTATCCACCTGCATAGCGTCCGTCCGTTCTCACGGTCAATTCACCCGCATCCTGGGCTGGTCTTTTGTATGGAGCATTCTTGCCCATGTGGTGCTGGTATTCATGGGCGGGCTTCTTGCGTGGCAGGTGACGCCTATGCCTGAAATCATTGCATCATCAATCCAGTTCATACCGCCGCAGGGCACTGCAGAGATCATGGATGCGCTCTCACTAAAACGTCTGCCCCTTTGGATTGTGCTGGTAAGTTCCGTTATAACTGGTCTGCTGCTTTCCCCTGATGAAAAACAGCTGTCTTCCGGATACCGCGCCCTCAGTTCTTTCAGCCTGATATTCAGTCGGTTGTCACGGGTTTTCTCAGAGTTCCTCTCCATAGGCCTGGTGGTGCTTGCAGGAACCTGGGTGCACCAGAATCGGGGGCTCACGCTGGTCTCCTTGGAAGCGGTGCTGCTGCTTATCGTCGTCCTGTCAGCAGCTGTAGGCATCCTGCTAATTCTTCCCCTCTTTGCCATGCTGCTGAGTCCTCAGCGTCGTCCTTTCACGTGGTTGGCCGGTCTGCTGGCACCTGCTATAGCAGCCGCGGTTTCAGGGAGCTATACGCTTGCCATGGTTCCCCTTTACGGACAGACCCGGGATAACCTTGGTGTATCCACGAAAGTCAGTGGAGTCACTATTCCCTTTTTTGCAGTATTCGGCAGGGGGGGTACAGCTATGGTCTCGTCCATGCTGGTCGTATCGCTGCTTGCAGCGTATCAGCCGGATCCAGTCACCTGGGTTCAATTGATCGCCGTATGCAGCATTAGCATGGCAGCCTCCTTACTCTGCATAGGGATGCCGAATATGGAGGTCACCTTCACCGTCTGGCTTGTCCTGACGCTCATGGGAATCGATCACCCATCGATATTTTTTATTATTGGTCCAACCCTGCTGGTCAGTGGTGCCGCTGCAGCCTTGGATGTAATCATCACCGGTATGGGGTCAGCTTTTTCGGCATATAAGCTGGAAGCAGAGGTGCATACGCCGCTGGAACACATGGTGTGATGTTTTTTTTCTCCCCGTATAGTGTTTTTTCTCTCTCTGAAGTATGATATACCCATGAGCAGCACCGAGCGTCTGGTAGTTATAGTCTCATGTATCTCTCTAGCCGTTATTTCTCTGGCAGCACTGTTCATTCTTTACTATCTATACCTTCCTTCTCTGGAAACCGTATCGTATGAATCACTTCCTTTTCTCGGTTCGCATGTTAATTTGCCTGCCAGTATTCCGATATCGGGTATCCAGGGTGCCGTATTTCTGCTCTGCGGTTCCATTACAGCGAATATCTTAAAGAAATCAAAAAACCCGGAAATTAACTTCTTCATTTTCGGGCTGCTCTCCTACGCTGGCCTGGGCATATACAATTTGTCGCCTGTGCTCTACCTCATAGGCTTGCCTTTTCCTGTTGCGGTATTCATGGTCAGGCTGTTTTACCTGTTATGGATATTTGGAACCTTGATGATGTGCATAGCTGGTCTTTTTTCCTACGGAATTTTCCAGATGAAACAGCATGTGTTCCTTATTACAGCAGCGGTGGGTTCTGCGATGATCGCGCTCATCATGCCCCTCGACACACTGCATATCCTGAGAATATTCCCGTTCGTACCTGTTTCTCATGATATACTGCCCTTGTTCATACGGATCATCGCTGTGTTAGGAGTGCTGAGTTTTTTCGGTGCGGGAATCCATCACAGCAGTAAACGGTACGCCGGTGCCGGGATCGGGCTGCTGCTGGTATTCATCGGCAATAACACCGGCTTTGCCCATTCGCTCATCAGATCCGCCGTCGGTTCCGTCATGATCATCACAGGAACGGCACTTTATGTATACATGATCTATACTGAATACATGTGGTCCTAGCCAACAAGCAGCTTATTCAGCACTTCATAGCTCAAGGCGCCTGTAACAGGAATCATGATGTTATCGGCATTGTGTATCTGCAGGGATTCAACAAAGGCGCATGCACCTCCGACCAAGCAGGAAATGACTAGGCTCTGGGAATAGTAATAAGTGATTCCTGCACACACGATCCAGCACATAATAGCTCCGCTGTAGCTTTTTTCCTTGGAAAGCGGCAGGCAAGGACCTTTGAAAATCTTTCCCCCAAAAAGTGCAGCGGTATCACCTAACGCCAGACAGTAGATGCCAACTGTCGCATACCGGGGGGGAAACAGCAGAACTGCCGCCATGGCTCCTCCTGCCAGGAAGACAGGGGCCCACACAATATCAGAACTTTCACAGTGCCGTGAAACCAGGACGGTAACCTGCTTGATCGTACGAAGGGGATGTATGAGCGCGTAGGTCAGCATATTGGTCGGCAGCTTTTTATCAGGATTTTCTTCATATTCCAGCCGGTACTGCTCACTCACTATGTAGAGAATCACACCATAACTGAGCAGCGAGAGGGCCAGCCAGGGCGAGTAATTCATCACAGGAACGATAAGAGCAATCAGAAGGTGCAGAAGCTTGCGGACCAACTCCCGAGGTAACGATGAATCACCCATGGACATATCATATATCCGGAAAACTCAAACTGCAACATCCGGAAGAGCCAAATATATCATTCGCCAATGCAGACAGACACATTCGTATGCCGTTCAGGATATCAGGGCCGTCCCGATCATGAGCGTCTCTTTTTCCTGGTGCTGTCCAGCATAAACCGCTCGGTAGCCCCGCACCTGCTGCATGGGACATCAGATGCAAGGCACAAGGAATTCATCAGGTATGTGATGAATGCCCGTTTGCTCTCATTTATAGCGGCCATCTCGTTTGTTTCCAGCTCAAAAGCTTTCCTTGATACCGGGAACAGGTCTCCCGCTTCAACTCCGAGCCCGTGAGACAGCCGTATGAGGGTTTTACATGTTACGAATCTCTTTCCCCGTTCAATAGAGCTTAGATGCTTAACAGAGAGCTTTGTCTTCTCTGACAGCTGCTCTTGGGTTAAGTCGTTCAGCAGTCGAGCTCGTCGTACCTTTGCCCCAAAAGTCTGAAGAAGTTTCATTGCCTTCACCTTCTAGTAGATTTTTTTTGATATAAGCGCTTATTATACAATGAAAAAACGGTATAGTCCAATAAAATTTACATATGCTGTACACTTTCGCTATACACTTTTATAGACGCTTACAGGCGTACCGATATGTGTATCGGGTATACTTTTTTTAAACTCGCCTGCAAGAGTGCCTACGTTTAAGCCAGTATAGTGACCACATCAGTAATTACACAGTGGTTATGAAAGATCATCGGGAAATTTTGGGGATTTTTTATTGCGGTTGCGTCAGCTCGTTCTTCTCATTCCCTTCCTTGGCATGCTCCTTAGTGAAATCTCATCAAGTATGCCAGGATATCAGGCTCGGATCGTAGTCTTCAGGAGGTTCAAAACCGATAAGCTCAATACAGGTGGCTGCAAGAGAACTGATGCCCAGCCCCTGCTTCAGTTCAAGGCGGTAATCTTCCCGGTACTCGGGATCGTAGATAATGCACGGTACAGGATTCAGTGAATGGGAGGTCTTCGCCTTCGGCTTTCCGTCGGGTCTCAGCACCACCTCACCTGTCTTAGCACTGTGCTCGAACATGTCGTCTGAGTTTCCATGATCTGCACTGATTACCATAATCCCGCCGGCATCTTTAACAGATTTCACCAGCCTGCCGAGTTGGAGGTCCAACGCCTCTATTGAGCAGAGAACTGCCTGGTAGATGCCGGTATGGCCAACCATATCTCCATTAGGAAAATTCAGTTTGATTAACTCATAATCCCCACTGGCTATCACTTGGAGCACCCGGTCGGTGATCTCAGCACATTTCATCCAGGGCCGCTGTTCAAACGGCAGGATATCTGAAGGTATTTCTTCGTAGGTCTCCAGGTTTTTGTCGAATTTACCCGTCCTGTTGCCGTTAAAGAAGTAGGTTACATGACCGAATTTCTGTGTCTCACTGATTGAAAACTGCCTCACCCCGGAACTGCACAAGAATTCAGCCATGGTGCGGGTTATAGTCGGAGGTGGAACAAGGTACTGCTTGGGTACATGAAGATCTCCGTCATACTCCATCATCCCGGCAAATTCAACGTCAGGAACGCGCTTCCGGTCAAACTCCTGAAGTTCTTCGGCCTCAAATGCCTTGGTGATTTCCAAAGCACGGTCACCCCGGAAATTAAAGAGGATAAAACTGTCCCCATCTTCAACAGCACCTACCGGCTTACCGTCCTCAGCAATAACAAAGGGGGGAATATCCTGGTCAATCGCTCCAGTTTCATCCCGCAGTACGGTAATCGCTTCTGAAGCAGATGCAAACTGCCGCCCCTCTCCCAGCACATGGGTTTCCCAGCCTTTTTTTACCATGTCCCAGTTTGCATTATACCGGTCCATGGTGATAACCATCCTACCCCCGCCTGAGGCAATCCGTGCGTCAAAGGAATCGTCACTGAGTTCGCTGAGGTATGCTTCAAACGGTTCAAAGTAGTCCAAAGCCGATGTCTCGCCAACATCCCGTCCGTCAAGCAGTGCGTGCACTCTGACCTTCCTGACCTGGTCACGCTTGGCCTGTTCGATGAGCGCCTTCAAGTGGTTCATATGGGAATGCACATATCCGTCAGAAAGCAGCCCGAGGAAATGCATGGTCCCGTCATTATCCACCGCCTGGCTTACCAGCTTTTTCCATACCTTTCCCGTGAATACGGTTTTTTCCTCAATGGATTTGTTGACCAGCTTCGCTCCCTGTGCATAGACCCGTCCGCAGCCGATGGCGTTATGGCCTACTTCACTGTTGCCCATGTCATCATCCGTAGGCAGCCCCACTGCGGTTCCGTGAGCATTGAGACTTGTCCATGGACAGGATGCAAACAGTCCGTCCAATGTATCTGTATGTGCTGCCGCAACAGCATCACCTTCCTTGTACTTGCCGAATCCTACTCCATCCATGATGACGAGCACCACAGGACCTCTCCGTTTCTCGTAGCCTGAACGAACACGCAACGCTTCTTTCATACTTTCTCCTCACTGCAGCAGATCTTCCGATATCCCGAATGATTCTTCTTCCTCAATATTTCCCAAGGGTTCAACATGTACATGCACATCATACACATCGGGAACTAACTCGTAAATTTTCTTTTCAACAGCCATGGCGATCGCATGCCCTCGTTTAACACTTAGATCTCCATCGACTTCGATATCCATATCAATGATGTAGAGATTATTCAGCTTCCTGATGCGTGTCTTGTGGGGATTTGTTACTGGTTTCACAGAATTTGCCGCATCAAATACCATGGTGTATATCTTGGGATCAGCTATACCGTCCATAAGCTCCAGGCTCGTTTCTGAGAAGATGCCCAGAGCGCTGATGATGATGTAGACCCCGATGATAATTGCAAGAATGGGGTCGAGCACAGGGAAATTGAATGTACGTGTTACAAAAATTCCAATAAATACGCCGGCAGATATGAGCACATCGTTACGCATATTCTTTGCATCAGCAATCAGCATGGAGCTCTTATACTTCTTCCCCACAGCTTTTTTATAGATACCCAGCAGCACTTTCCCTAGAATTGACAGCACAGCTATGTAGAGAGTTACTGCGTGCGGTATGTCAAGGAATTCCCTATTCCAGAGTTTCCCACCTGCAGTAAGGATC
This sequence comes from Spirochaetia bacterium, assembly GCA_007128345.1. Classification (GTDB taxonomy): domain Bacteria; phylum Spirochaetota; class Spirochaetia; order PWKH01; family PWKH01; genus SKXS01. The sequence continues at coordinate 6,021 of SKXS01000259.1, read as the reverse complement.
AGCTGTCCGCCTGCGAAAAAAATAATGAATGCCAGGAATTTCGTCGCAATAGTTTCCGCCCTCCCATGCCCGTAGGGATGCTTCATATCGGGGGGCTGGGATGCAACCGAAGCAGTAAAGAGGGTAATGCTTGAGGTGAGCACATCTGTGAATGAATCTATCCCATCGCTCACGAGGGCAAATGAGTTTGCGACAATACCTACGGATACTTTGATCATGGCAAGCAGTCCATTCCCTATAATACCCACAATAGAGGCGAGTTTGATTGCCCTGATACGCATCTCGAGCAGCTGGTGCGCTACTGCTTCAGCAGCGGTGCGGTTTTCTCCTGCAGCCATTCCTGTTGATCCTCCGTAAGCAGCGGGGTAAGCTCCTCCAAGACTCCTTGATGATAGCCATCTACATATCTTCTCTCTGAAGCAGAGAGAAGTGACACATTGATGAGGTTCCGTTCATAGGGACATTTGGTAAGGACCTTCCACTTAAGAAAATCCCCGAAACCTCCGTCCCCGGCAGGTTCGGCGGCGATGAGGTTCTCAATCCGGATGCCATACGCACCGGGTATGTATAACCCAGGTTCGTCAGAAAAGATCATACCGGATTCGATAGGCACGTCAATAAACCGAGCGCTGATACTTGCAGGTCCTTCATGCACGCACAGCATATGGCCTATGCCGTGCCCAGTGCCGTGCCCGTAGTTCTTGCGCTCCTGCCACAGGAACGATTTTGCCAAAGCCTCCAATTGTATTCCCCTGGTACCGGCAGGAAAGGGGGTGGCAGCAAGCTGAAGGTGTCCCTTGAGCACCAGGGTGTAGTTTCTGATTTCCTCTTCAGTGGGTTCTCCGAACACTATAGTCCTGGTCACATCCGTGGTACCCCCCCAGTACTGTCCTCCTGTATCTATGATCATGAGGCCCCGCCCTTCCAGCGTATACGCAGTACTCTCAGCAGCGCTGTAGTGAACCACAGCACCATGATCCCTGAAACCGAAGATGCCCTTGAAGCTTTCCTGAATAAACCCTTCCCGCTGCATCCTGTATTCCAGAAGTTTTTCCGCAGCAGTCACCTCCGTAAGTCCGCAGGAAGTACCCTCCCGATCCAGCCAGCAGAGGAAGGACACCAAAGCAGCTCCATCCTGCAGATGCACCGCTTCCATCCCGGCAAGCTCACGGTCATGCTTCTTTGCTTTAGCCAATGTAGTGACATTCGGCTCATCAGTTGTTGGACAGGATTCCGGTATCTGCTCTGCAAGAAACATGGATGTCCTTCGGCTGTCAAGCAGCACCCGCCCTGGACTATGTTCCAGGATTCCAGCCAGATAAGACGCCGCATCCTCGTAAGGCACCACAGTGATGCTGTCGTCAAAACAGATTGAATCTGGCAGCTTCCGTTCATCTATGCACAGACAGGTCTCCTCAAGGCCTACAAAGAGGTGGGAGAGTGCCAACGGGTTATAGGGGATATCGCGTCCGCGCACATTGAGCACCCAGGCAATATCATCAAGGGTCGAAAGGATGTGCCACCTAGCCTCATGTTCACGCATACGCCTGCGGATAAGCTCAAGTTTATCTTCCCGGGAAACGCCGACATAGGAAAGGGGAATTTCATAGATTTCATTGCAGGGCAGCGGCGGCCGGTCCTTCCATATGCCGTCAAGCAGATCGTTCACTGCTGTGCATGCAATGTCCTTCTCTCCCAGTTCTGCTGTAAACTTTCTGAACTGGTCCAGGGAAACCTCAGCCTTGCAGAAACCGAGTACATTCCCCCGTTTGAGTGTCCCTTTCAGCCAAGGCAGTGGCTCCTGAACATCTGGGCATCCCTGCTTAAAAAGGGTATATCCGGAACCCTCCACTTCCTGTTCAGCTTGAAGATAGTACCTGAAATCAACCCACAGGCATGCCTGGTCACGGGTTATCACCACTGTACCTGCTGAACCGCTGAATCCCGATATCCATTCTCTAGTCTTCCAGTATGCAGCAGGATACTCACTCTGGTGGGGATCAGTCCCGAAGATGAGATACGCATCAACTCCTGCTGTCTCCATGACAGCACGAAGGAGATCAAGTTTATCACGTATATGCATATGCCATCCTTATAAATCGCAGCCGCCGCTTAAGCCCATGGACCGCGACCGGACCGCTTCCATACCTCGAACGGATCTATACGGAAACGAACGCGTAAATAGAGATATGCGAAAGCAAACCCTGCGAGGTGGGTAAGGTGGGCAACACCGCTTGTGGTACGGGTTATCTGGCTGAATAGTTCAATCGCTGTATATGCAAGCACGAGTACCGGTGCTCTGATCGGCAGAATTCCAAACACAAATATCTTTGCATAGGGAAAGAATACCGCAAAGGCGAAGAGCACAGCAAATACCGCTCCCGAAGCACCTAAGAGGATAACACCGTATCCTCCGGTGAAGAGGTATACGAAGAAGGAGAAGATTCCCGCCAGCGTGCCTGTGAGCAGATAGAAGAGGAGAAATTCGTTGCTCCCCATCTTTCGCTCTATCTGGGTGCCGAAGAAAAACAGTCCGATCATATTGAATATGATATGCTGCAGGTTAGCATGGGCAAACATGTAGGTGAACACCTGCCAGATATATCCCTGCTCTATGACAAGTCCTGGTATCATGGCTACATAAATCAAGATTCTCCGGTTGATGTACGTGAGGAAAAAAACAAAGAAGTTGATCATGATGAGATACAAGGTATAGTTTGCATAGGTGTAGCGAAACTGTTTACGGAGGAGCTTATTCATAAGTAAAAAGTAATTTATATCATGAGTTACGTCAACTGAGCATTAGGCCATGAACTGTGCTACCAGAGACAGGAATTCTTTCCGTGCAGCACTATTCGGATAGACTGTATGAACCTCTTTCACTACCTCACCAAAGAGTTCTTCTGCCCGGTTCCTGGCCTCAGCAACAGCTCCTGAATCCTGCATTATACCGATGACAGCTTCAATACGGTCTTGAGGAATTTGCGCGTGTGCAAGGAAGGAGGTACGCAGACTCTGAATTTCATCCAGCATGTTCTTGCGTCCATCAGGGTGACTATCCAAGTGAATTATAAGGGGCAGACTCTTTTTCCCTTCCAGAAGATCATCGCCGCGCCTCTTACCTGGATTCCCCGTTTCAAGGTTCCGTACGTCATCGATGATCTGAAATGCCAGTCCAAGGGTCTCGGCGATCCTGCCTGCCTGCGTAATCTGCTCTTTTGGCGCTTCGGCGCACGCCGCCCCAATTTCTGCAGCCATGGCCGCCAGGCATCCTGTCTTCATGCGGCACATGAGTTCGTAGGAAGCGGTATCGGGGATATAGCAATGATCCCGATGCCAAGCAATGTCGAATCCCTGACCGAAATGTACCCTTCTGAGGTATGCACTGTATATCTGGTAAACCTGAAGCTTCATTGCATCAGGGATATCTGCCTGATCTATGCAGATTGTCGGCAGATAGTAGAGAAGGTTCCCGGCGTTGATTGCAAGGTCAATCCCATACTTCATGTGCACCGCAGGCTCCCCTCTCCGCATATCAGATCCGTCTTCTATGTCGTCGATGATCAGGCTGCCGGTATGAGGGAGTTCCACTACGGGAGACAGCTGGTAGGCGCGTCCGCTCGCACCTTCCCCCCCAAGCATCTCGCACACTAATACCATCAGCAAAGGCCTCCAGCGCTTTCCTCCCCTTCTGATCAGATCCCTGCTGGGCTCACAAAAGAGATCGACAATATCCAGGTCCGGATTACCGGTTATCCCGCTGCTGGCAATATCAAGCCAGCTGATGTCAGCATGACCAGGGAGCACCCGCATAAGCTCCCGTTCAATTAGTTCAAGTCGTTTGTGCATCATGACGACACACTGCCTGATGATGTGCATTAAGTCAAGCAGCCATGCCTTATCTGTAATAATTATGCGCAAAGTATCGGGCTGTGATTTTTTTTCACAGTACATTAACAGAGCATACCAGAAAAACTCTAATATACCGTTTGTTTACACTGTATGATTGCATATTTTACATCAATAATTACTGATTATCTGCCTCAACTTGGCACGCAAACTGCATGTAAGTAGATGCAACTAGTTTTTCATACCTCCTTTTACATACCATAATACATTACCTAGTTAGGCGGCCTGTTTCTCCCCTCCCCCTCAGGTCGCCGCTTTTTTTGGGTCCGCCGATACTTCCTTAAACAGCATAACAAAGCAGATGGAGAAATGAGAACAGACCGTACCTGCGGGATAAGAAGATATGGATACATCGTATCTCATGATACTTGACGGAGTGATGAGCTCAGTACCTTATCCACAGGAAACGTTCCACACTCGTAGACTATCTCCTGAAGAAGAGAGAAAACCCTGAGAGCATCAGGATTGCCTTTATATCCGGTGAATCAATAGGTGTTGGATATAAAGTATTCAAGTTCACCTATTTTCATGGCCCGATCGGTAAGTATGGCCTTTACTACATCTCCAATTGAAATGATGCCTACCGTAACCTCTTCATCTACTACAGGAAGATGACGGAACCGCCCTGTAGTCATAATCTGGAGGCATGCTTCAACGGTCTGGTTTGACTTTACATAGGTAACTTCCTTGGTCATTACTTGTGCCACGAGCACCGTAGTTTCAATATTGATGCGTCCTGCCATATGCCTGATAATATCTCGTTCAGACAATATACCTTTAATAGCTTTCTCCTTATCCACGACCAGAACCGCCCCGATTTTATGATGGGTTAGTTTGAGCAGCGCCTGAGCCAGAGTATCATCTACACTGACACTGATGACTTCAGATCCTTTTTGTTCCAATACTTCCTTTACTGTTTTCATAGTGTACCCCCCAATCGAGTTGTTTACTTAAATTGTAACCTTTTACAAGGTGATAGACAATAGATGATGATGAAGTTAGATATGTAATCGATAAAGCCTGATATACCATTACAGGACAGGGACTAGTCACATCCTGCTGCGTATGCAGCCCATGAGCCGATGTATCCAGTTTTTTGCTTGGATTATGTATTTTTTTTCTCCTTCATAGTATTGTGTCTATCATGGCAAAAAGAGACACGGCAGATCGTTTGACATTACAGGCCCGGCGTATGGGATACCCGGCACGCTCGGTGTTTAAACTTGAGGAGATTCAAAACAAGTTCTCGGTAATGAAGGACCGTGACCACATTCTGGACATTGGCGCAGCTCCTGGAAGCTGGACCCTCTTTGCTTCCCGCATGATTCTGAAGAAAGGCGGGCACGTTACCGCTGTTGACTTGAAGCCTGACCCGTTTACACCGTTGCCCCCAGGAATTACCTACATCCAGGGTGATGCATGTACTCCTGATGTTCTTGAACAACTTCAGGATCTCGGACCGTTTAACGTCATCCTGAGTGACGCTGCTCCTGATACGACGGGAAACAGAACAGTTGATACTGCACGCTCAGAGGTCTTGGCTGAAGCAGTTCTCAATCTGGCTGCGGACTTACTCGTCGAAGGTGGGAATCTGGTGGTAAAGCTATTCCAGGGTGGGGGAGAAAAACAGTTGCTCAGCATGATGCAGGACATGTTTTCCAGAGCTAAACCATTCAAACCAAAAGCCAGCAGAAATGAATCCTTTGAGATTTTCCTGATAGGAATCGGCAGGCGCGGGTAATTTCCACTGCACTAGAGAGACATCTATATGTGGATGAGATCTACCCGTCTGACAGGCATTCGGTCAGCATCTCAAAATAAAAAACATATCTCATGAAGCATAATGCTAATACAGGTGCATAGTGATTGATTGCACGCACCAGGATGCATTGACTCGATAGGAAAAGATGTATTTTCTTATGAAAATTATTGCGGTTACGAAGATTACACCCTATGATGTGCGTACTAAACAAAAATAGCATATGAACTTGTGATGTGATTCGAAAACAGGATAAGCAGTATATGGAACTGAAAATCAAGAATGTAAGCAAACGATACGGCAGGGATCAGTGGGGACTTCAGGATGTTTCCATGCGCATCGGCCCGGGAGTA
>SKXS01000113.1 GCA_007128345.1 Spirochaetia bacterium | reverse complement strand
TGCCTTTGCTCTTCGCCACATTCTGTAGACTGAATACGACCATGGTCCGTTTATCAATTCCATCAAGCTCTGCATAGAAGCTCTTTGACTCGTAGTCGAAAGCAGCCGCCCGTGATGCGGCTGACGGCGCTCTGTAGTTTCCAATGCTTTCCTTGTAGATGTAGAAAACGCCATTAACATTCTTTTCCGGTGCCGGAATTTCAGTTTCAGCTTCAAACATAGTAGGATCTATATCATCATTGCGAATTGAAAACCTGTAGGCATCAATATCGTCAACAAAATCAGGAACAAGGATATCGTATACTTGTATATCACCCCAGTTCCAGGTGCTGGTAAAGTGTTCTATCTTGGAGCCGTCGGTCATACGGTCGTAGTAGCTAATGAATCCTTTCTCATCTTCACTATCAAGCGGAGGATCCCAGCTGTCCTTATGTACACGATACTCCTCATAGACGAAGTCAAGCAGGAAATCGGCGGTGTCATACACGTACAGCTTGATCAGGTAGTGGGAGTCTCCCTGGGGCTGCATGGAAAATCTGGCGTTCAGCGCCTGATTACCGTACCATTCTAGCAGATATCCGCTGCTTCCAGGCACATGAATAGTATGATTGGCCTTATCTCCTGCCAATGCCTCGTAGGTCTCCCTCGGGGTGCCAAGAATGGTAACTGTATTATTGTCAGAAGTGTTGTAGGGCTCAGGTCTTGCATTGACAGTCCGTGCTTCTGCAGCAGATACTAAGGCATTTGAGTCGGCAATTGTCCGCATAACCGCATCAAGTCCTGATGCAAAAGCCGAAAGATCATGCAGGTCGTCCTGGGTATTCCCGGTAGGTACAAAACTGCAGCTGCCGAAGAAAAACAATACAGCAGTAAATACAATGACTTCTTTAATTTTTATTTTTTTATGTATCATAGCTAATACCTCGTTTCCAAATGTTTCAGCGCAAAAACAGATATGCACAGTAACTGTCTGCACTGATTAGAATATACGTGTATTTTCACGGACAATCAATATAAATCGTGAGCTGATCAGCAGATGGACCGAAGTGCCATTGCTGCATGCTTTTGGGTCTTGCAGGTATTCCCTTTACTTGCTTTATTGGACCTGTTCCATGAAGAACTCATGAAGAGAACCATGTCTTTCTTGATCTTATTTCCATAGATTGTCTAAATTTTTTTCTTGCTCGTAAAAAATCAATTGATTACGTTAGATGCAGGAGATATATATGACAAAATTAGTAATGTTTGTTATGGTGCTGTTTACCTTGAGCTTCGGTTTTCTCGGTGCCCAGGATTTCTTTTCTGTTATCGAGAGCGGCTCACCTGATCTGGTTCAGCAGGCAATCTCTTCAGGAGCAGATGTGCAAGCCAGGGGCCAGTCAGACCTTACTCCTGCGATCTGGGCAGTCCTGTTCCAGGACTCTCCAGAGGTGCTCTCTGTGCTCATTGAAGCAGGAGCTGATGTTCATCAACCCGACACTATGGGAAATACTGCACTGGCCTTTGCAGCAGAACTCCACGACAATCCAGCCATGGCGGAGATTCTGCTGGAAGCGGGTTCAGATGCCAACGCCCATGATTCCTCGGGGTATACAGTGCTCATGGGAGCAGCTCATAATGAGAATCCCGAGATAGTGTCACTGCTGATTTCAGCCGGGGCAGACATACATGCCCGTGATTCTTTTGGGATGACCGCTTTGATGCACGCAGCCCAGTACAACGGCAATCCCGAAGTGATCAGAAAGCTTCTGAAAGCGGGTTCTGATGTGAACCAAAAATCATTTGACGGCAGGACACCGCTCATGTTTGCCGCATCACTCAACAGAAATCCGGATATCACCGGACTGCTGCTGCAGTACGGTGCCAGGGCGAATGACCGTACCAATGATGGATGGACAGCCCTCATCTATGCCAGTGAGAGAAATTCATCCCCAGATGTAATCCGGCATCTCCTGTCGGCAGGTGCAGACATTGAAGATCGTGACAGCTATTTCGGCAGCACCCCCCTCATATGGGCAATGGGGAATTCTCCTGAAGTTATATCCCTGCTGATTAATACAGGTGCAGATGTCAATGCAAGGGACCTCACCTATGGCAACACACCGCTGATAGCCGCATCCCGTTACTATGCTGACCCATATGTTCTTAACCTGCTCATCGAGTCAGGCGCTGACGTGAATGCCCAAAATTATGAAGGTATGACTGCTCTGATGACCGCCGCATCTTATGGTTGGCAGCAAGATGTCCTTGAAGTGTTCATACGTGCAGGGGCCGACAGCACTGTCCGCGATTCCCAGGGCATGACGGCCCTAATGAAGGCTAAACTCTACAGTAGTCCCGACTCTGTGAACTATCTCCTGTCTGCGGGAGCTGACCCCGGTGAACTTGATGAACTTACGCATATGAACGTCGGATTCGTCCGGCAGCATTCTGTAGCGGAAGAACTGCAGGATTGGTTTCACAAGACCTTCGAATTCAGCGAACAGTTACATGAGGAAGATTACTACCGGTTCATGGAAGAGTTCATCGCATTCTTCGGTTCTCCGCATGATGCTGATGATCTGGAAACGCTTGAGATGATGATGAATTTTTTCTTTTATTCGCTGTTTTTCTGGGAGCCTGCATACTGAAGCAGCATTCAATCAGTGTGTACTCTATTTTTTCCAGGATTACCTTAGAGGAAGAAGCTGTAGTTTATCGGGGAGGAACTCTAAAAAACGGCGCATATACTTATCCTCTGCATAAGGGTAGCTATGCGCACAGATTCGTTCGTATGATACTTTCATCCTCTAGGATCCCCGCTTTCAGCCACTTCCCAATCATTCTCGTGATCACTCTGTCACATTCCCGTGCACGGACAATTTTCTGAAGATGCTTCTGCTCAATGGTGTCAAAACATTTCCATATATTATCCATATCATCGAGCCATTTCCCTAACAGTGCTTCTTGAATTTCTCCAGGGCCAGGTACGCTGAATGATTCGTCCAAAATCCATGAGAAAACTCATGAAATTTCGTCTCCAACACCATAAGTACCGCCATGGAAAGCACCGTGTCTTCAAAGGACGGTATGCAGAAGGGGCGATTTTCGTTCTACTTCGTTCACATGGATATCGGTACCCTTCTGGCTGCCGGCGCACGGCAGCAGCCTGACTTG
>SKXS01000074.1 GCA_007128345.1 Spirochaetia bacterium | reverse complement strand
AATAGGAATGCAGTCCGCGATAGTATGAAACGAGAAGTGGAAACAATAATCACTGACTTGAATATCACAGCTGGTAGTTGGGAAGGAAAATGTTTTAAACCGCAAGAGTCAGAACAGAATATCCATAGATTTATTTCTGAACAAGGGCAGGATGCATACAACTATATAGCACAGCACCTTGCTGAATATATTTATACCTATTAGAATACTTGAAATGAGCAGCTGAGAGTAGGAGGATTTAACGATGAGCAAGCTGGTGTATGTAGCTATGAGCGCAGATCTGGTGCATCCTGGTCACTTGAACATTATTAGGAGAGCTAGTGAGTTTGGTGAAGTGGTGATCGGCCTGCTTACAGATGAAGCAATTGCCAGCTATAAGCGAGTACCGTTTATGACCTACGAGCAGCGTAAAGAGGTGATAGAAAGCATCAAGGGAGTAAACAAGGTTGTTCCTCAGCATACGCTTGACTATGTCCCAAACTTGGAGTTATTAAAACCAGATCATGTAGTGCACGGTGATGACTGGAAAGAGGGCGTGCAGAAAATTACCCGCCAGCGGGTCATTGATGCATTAGCTCAGTGGGGTGGCACGCTCATTGAGATTCCCTACACTAAGGGTATATCATCAACCAAACTGCATGAAGCAATGAAGGAGATAGGGATTACCCCTGATGTGCGGTTGAAGTCACTCAGGCGTATGATCCATGTAAAACCCATAGTGAGGCTCATGGAAGTGCATAACGGACTGAGCGGTCTTATTGCTGAGCATGTCCATGTGGACTCACCTCATGGGAGAAGGGAGTTTGACGGCATGTGGGCCAGCAGTCTGACTGACTCTACTGCAAAAGGTAAACCCGATATTGAAGCGGTGGATGTATCTTCCCGTATGACGACCATCAATGATGTGCTGGAAGTAACCACCAAGCCGATTATCTATGACGGTGATACCGGGGGAAGGACGGAGCACTTTGTATTTACTGTGAAGACTTTGGAACGGCTTGGGGTGTCTGCTGTTATCATAGAAGATAAGACCGGGCTGAAGAAGAACTCTCTCTTCGGTACCGATGTCCTGCAGGTCCAGGACAGCATTGAGAACTTCAGTTTGAAAATCCAGAAAGGAAAGGAAGCACAGGCTACCCGGGACTTCATGATCATCGCCCGTATTGAAAGTCTCATTCTCGGCAAGTCTGTGGAAGATGCTCTGGAACGTGCGCAGGCATATATTGCCGCTGGAGCTGACGGAATCATGATTCACAGCAAAGATAAGGATCCGGGCACTATCTTCTCATTCTGCCGGGCCTACAATGAGTTTCCTGACCGTAAGCCACTGGTAGTAGTTCCTTCAACCTACTGCCAGGTAAGCGAAGAGGAGCTTTCATCGTATGGCGTGAACGTTGTTATCTACGCGAACCACCTCATACGAAGCGCCTATCCTGCCATGGTGAAAACAGCCAGATCTATTCTTGAGCATCACCGTTCCTTTGAGGCCCAGGAAGATATGATGGGGATCAATGAGATCCTGGAATTGATTCCTGGTGGAAAATAGCATGATAGATCCCCAGGTATTCTACGATGAACTGGCACGTCAGGGCATTACATTCTACGCCGGAGTTCCCGATTCACTGCTGAGCAGCTTGTGCGCCTGTATAGCTGATTCCAGTATCCCGGAGTATCATGTGACTGCAGCCAATGAAGGCAATGCGGTTGCACTGACTGCTGGATATCACCTGGCGACAGGAAACGTGGGAGCTGTCTATTTGCAGAACTCAGGAATAGGGAATGCAGTGAACCCTCTGGTGTCTCTCACAGATCCGGAAGTGTACCGTATTCCAATGCTTCTGATTATTGGATGGAGGGGAGAACCGGGTGTTCATGATGAACCCCAGCATATTAAGCAGGGGGCAATAACTACATCCCTTCTGGATGTCATGGGAATTCCCTGGAAGATTTTAGATGCACAGAGCTGCCCACAAGAGGTTATTGCTCAGGCAGTGAATACCATAAGCAAAACCCATGCACCCGCGGCGATTCTTGTACGGGCCAAAACCTTCTCCTCGTACAAACCGCATCTGCTGGATTCTCAGTATACACTGGTTCGCGAGCAAGTCCTTGAGCATATACTTGAAGCCTCTGATCCCCAGGATGTGTTCATATCAACTACAGGGAAGACATCCCGGGAGCTCTATGAAATCCGTGTGCGCAGGGGGGAAGAGTCCCGGGACTTTCTCACTGTGGGATCCATGGGGCACAGTTCCTCCATAGCCCTGGGAGCTGCACTGCATGCTCCAAACAGGCGTATCATCTGCTTGGACGGTGACGGGGCTATGCTTATGCATATGGGTTCCCTCGGGGTGATCGGACACATGAAGCCTGCTAACTTCATCCACGTGGTGCTGCATAACGGTGTCCATGAGTCCGTGGGAGGACAGCCCATAGGAGCAACAGATATAGATATCAAGTCAGCAGCCTTAGGCTGCGGGTACCAATCATATCTGCTGGCAGAGGATGAAGCAGGACTGGCTGCAGGCTGGAGTCAAGTGTTGACCCTGCAGGGACCAGTTATGCTTGAGGTAAGAGTTCGTATAGGTTCCCGGGATGACCTGGGACGGCCAGCTTCATCCCCTGAAGAAAACAAGAAATCCTTTATGCGATACCTGGGAACTGCTAAATCTACATGAGTCCACCATGCACTCAAGAAGGTCTCATGCCAAAAGGGATCTCGTTTGGTTGAGCATAGATACCCAATCTTCTATGCAAAACGAGGGCTCTGAAACAGCGGTTCGCGGGGCTTCAATACGCTCCATGCTTAAGGGTGGAGTGGAAACAACAGGCGGGGTTTCAATGCATAATGGACCTTGGAATGAAGAATGGTCCAATTTTTCCTTAAGCTGAGCCCAGGGAAATTTCCCATTACCTGGTGCAAGATGCGCGTCACGGTCGCCTTCATTATCTGCCAGGTGAAACGCAATCAGGCGTGAACCCATTGCATCCATAAAGGCAAGGGGGTTATCAGGTTCGGTTAACAAAGCATGTCCTGTATCCAGACAGAATCCAATAGATTCATTCGGAAGTTCAATCCGCATACGTTCAAAATGCTCAGGGCGACTTCCAAACCGCTCTACTCCGTGGCCTGGCAGATTTTCTACTGCCAGCTTAAATCCACGTT
>SKXS01000167.1 GCA_007128345.1 Spirochaetia bacterium | reverse complement strand
TATTTTTAAATATATTTAATAAATATATAAATTATCTTAACTTCTCTATGTATGACTGATGCTGCAAGCAGGCCTGTACGTGAGTCCCTACTTCTGGTATACAGGAATTATGAGCTGCCTAGTCACTTCGGACATCCATGGAAACAGAAAAGCCCTTGATTCACTACTCTCCTGGCTTGCAAAACTCAAGGCTGATACACTTATCATAGCGGGGGATATCTGCCTCCAGGACAAGGAGTCCCTGCAGATGCTGCGCACGTGCGCCGTGCCGGTGACTGCTGTCATGGGAAACTGCGACTCCTGCGAAACCTTTCTAGCCCTCGGACTGCAGCCCGCATTCACCAGGCGGCTGAACTACGCGGGCCGAACAATCCTTATTTCCCATGGACATAAACCGATACATCCTTCCCGCGCCGGACTCACTGCGGGGGACGTGTATATATCAGGGCATACTCACATTCCCCACCTCTACCGAGATGCCGACGGCATCATCATGCTGAATCCCGGATCAGCCGGGCGTCCAAGAAACAGCACTGCTTCGTGCTCCCTGATTACATCTGACGGGGTCACGGTGTTCACCCTGAACTCCGGGAAGCTCATCAGCTCACTGGAGTTTTCTCCGCACACGAATGAAGTGAATAATTGTTACTAAATATACAAAAAAGCTCTGTACATTTATCATATTTTTTGTATAATTATTAGTCTATATTAAAAAAATTGCATATTTATGCATAAGGAAGCAGCATGATACAAGCAGGAATAATTGGCGCCTCCGGATATACCGGCGCTGAACTGGCCAGGATCCTCAGCGGACACCCAGAGGTTGAACTGAGCCTGATTACCTCCAGGAGCCTGAACGGAACCCCCATATCTGCAGAGTATGGAAACTTACGGGGAATCTGCGACCTCACTTTCACTGATATTCCGCTGAAGGAAGCTGCAAATATGTGCGATGTGCTCTTCATAGCACTCCCCCACGGCGTGGCTTCCCGGCAGGTTACCCGGGAAATCATTGAACGCACGGTTATCATTGATCTGGGTGCTGACTTCCGCCTCAAGGACCAGAAGACCTACGAAACATGGTACCGGACAGCCCATGGAAGCCCTGATCTGCTTGCATCTGCAGTCTACGGCTTAAGCGAACTCCATGCGGAGCGTATTGCCTCAGCACAGCTGATTGCCAATCCCGGCTGCTACACCACCTGCTCCATACTCTGCCTGGCACCGCTAGTCTCGGCAGGTGCAGTGGATCCCGATACGATTATTGTTGACGCAAAATCAGGTGTCTCCGGTGCAGGCAGGACCGCACAAATTTCCTCGATCTTCGGCGAGTGCAATGAATCAGTCAAAGCGTATGGAATCACCACCCACCGGCACACCCCTGAAATTGAGGAGCAGCTGACGCTGCTCGGGGGAACACCAGCCGCTGTGTCGTTTACCCCGCATCTTATCCCCATGAACCGGGGTATTCTGGTTACCGCGTATGTACGTCCGCACGGTAAGGCCAGTGATGCGCAGGTACGGGATCTCTATGAGGCATTCTACGCAGGCAAGCCCTTCATCAGGATCCTCCCGAAAGGGCGATTTCCGGAAACCAGGTGGGTCAAGGGATCCAACTTCCTGGATATCGGGATTGCTGTCGACGAGCGGACAGGCCTTATCATCGTGATAGGAGCACTGGATAATCTCGTGAAGGGAGCGTCCGGGCAGGCAGTGCAGAATATGAACATTCGTTTCTCTCTTCCGGAAGCCATGGGACTGGAAAACATTCCCGGCGTACCCATGTAAGGTAAAGGAGCATGTGCATGAAACAGCTAGACGGAGGGATTACCGCCCCTGCCGGATTCACTGCCGCCGGTGTGTTCTGCGGCATTAAAAAAAGAAAAAAAGATCTGGCTCTGCTGGTCAGCGACCGCCCTGCGGCAGCCGCAGGAGCGTTCACTCGCAACATCGTGCAGGCAGCACCGGTGAAATGGGACCAGAACATTATTGAGGCAGGTGATCCTGTGCTGGCCGTAGTAATTAACAGCGGAAACGCAAACGCCTGCACAGGACCCCAAGGGACCGCAGATGCTGAATCCATGGCCGCTGAAACTGCTGAAGCCCTTCATATAGGCCGGGACCAGGCTAACCGGATTCTCGTATGCTCAACAGGAGTAATCGGGGTTCCCATGCCCATGGATCGTGTGCGTGAGGGCATCCGCAGCGCGGCTGCGCACCTGGGTACCGGCAGATCATGTGCTGAAGCTGCAGCCAGGGCGATTCTTACGACCGACACCTTTACTAAGGAGTGCGCCGTCGAGGTGGAGCTTTCAGGGGTTCCCGTGCGGATCGCCGGTATTGCAAAAGGATCCGGCATGATACACCCGAACATGGCTACTATGCTTTCGTTCGTCCTCACCGATGCAGCGGTCGATCGGCAGCTGCTTCAGGAACTGCTGCATGAATCAGTAGAGGAGAGTTACAACATGGTGTCCGTAGATGGGGACACCAGCACCAACGATACGGTGCTGGTGCTGGCCAACGGAGCTTCCTCCGCGCCAAAGCTCGCAAGAAACACTGAGGATTACCGCATCTTCAGCGAAGCCTTCAGATTCGTCAACGCAGCCCTTGCAAAGGCTGTTGTACGGGATGGTGAAGGGGCCACTAAGTTCATTGAGGTGGCAGTATCCGGTGCAGCCACCACGGAGGACGCCAGGAAACTGGCTAAATCGGTAGTCACCTCCAGCCTGGTAAAGGCAGCTTTCTTCGGAGAAGATGCAAACTGGGGCAGAATCCTCTGCGCTATGGGCTATTCGGGAGGATACTTTGATCCCGACACGGCGGATCTGTACGTGAGCAGCCCTGGAGGAACCGTGCTGCTGCTGCAAGCCGGTGCTCCAGTCCCCTTCAGTGAAGATGACGCGCTGCAGGTGCTTAAGGAGCATGACATTATCGTAAAGGTGCAGCTCCGCGACGGATCTTCATCAGCACGCTCGTGGGGATGCGACCTGAGTCACGAGTACGTAACCATCAACGGGTCCTACCGGACCTGAGGGAGAAACTGCTATGGAGAGAACCATTGAGAAGGCATCCATCCTGATTGAAGCCCTGCCGTATATCAAGCGGTTTTCAGGAAAGATTGTCGTGGTCAAGTACGGTGGAAGCGCCATGACCGATGACAGTATGAAGGAACGGGTCATCCAGGACAT
>SKXS01000049.1 GCA_007128345.1 Spirochaetia bacterium | reverse complement strand
GCGGCGACTCCCACCATATTCGCTTCTGCTACCCCGCAGTTGTACATGCGCTCAGGATACTGCTTAAGAAATGCGCCAGTTCCGCTGGCGGACATGAGATCCGCTTCAAGAACCACAATGCGCTCATCTTGTGAGGCGAGTTCCAGAAGGGTATCAGCATACACCGCCCTCATGTCAGCATACTCAGTGTACGGTTTCATATGATCCCTCCTTCGCGCTTCTCCAGATCTCGGATAGCCTGCTTAGCTGTCTCATAGTCGAAGAACATATTATGGTTTGCCGCAATTCCTTCACCTGGAATAAACCCGAAGCTCTTCACTGTGTCCATGATAATCATGGAAGGACGGCACCGCTCGTCCTGTGCACGTCTGACCGCGCGGTCCAGGGCGGCAAAATCGTGTCCGTTCACCCGCTGCACATGCCAGCCGAACCCAATCCACTTGGTATTGAGATCCTCAACACTCATGATATCATCCGTGTATCCGTCAATCTGCTGCTTGTTGTAGTCTGTGAATGCTATCAGCCGATCAAGCTTATAATGTGAAGCAAACATCGCCGACTCCCAGACCTGTCCTTCCTGGCTTTCTCCGTCCCCAATAATCAGGTAGGTCCAGGCATCAATCCCGCGCATACGGTTTCCCAAGGCGATTCCCGCAGCGGCGGAACTTCCGGTCCCCAGAGAACCGGTGGTAAAATCTATGCCCGGGGTCCTGTTCATGTCGCAGTGGCTCGGCAGAGCTGTTCCTCCCTGGTTCAGGGTGTGGAGCCACTGGACGGGGAAGTATCCCCGGTCAGCCAGCACCGCGTAGAGCGCGGGCCCCGCGTGACCTTTAGAGAGCACCAGACGGTCACGTTCGGGTTCCTTAGGATTGGCGGGATCTATACGCATTACCCGGTAGTAGAGCAGCGTGAGCAGCTCCACTATGGACATTGCCCCGCCGATGTGCCCGACTCCCAGATATCCTATGGCATCTATAGTAAGCTTCCTGATCTCCAAGGCCTTTTTCCTGAGAACAGCAATCTCTTGCATATCCATATTGGCTCCTTAGTGCATCTTTACATTCGGTACGGTCATGCATCCGTCGGTAAGTACCGTAACGGTCGCTCCAGTTCCCCTTGTATCCAGCGCTTCATCCAACGCTATCTGAAGAGAGCTGAATGGCCTGATGAACACCTGTTCAAGTAGTTCGTCATCCAAATCGGTCACTGCCCATACAGCTCCAGTATTCATGAGCTCAGCCATCTTCCCCGCTTTATGCCAGCCGAGCTGGTACTCACGTGATATGTGTCGGAGCACCTCGTCTGGGGATGTGCTTGAGCTGAGCAGCTGTACAAATGCGTCATCCCCTACTCCGTCCCTGCAGGCGGAAACCAGGATGAGTATTCCCCCCTCCTTCAGTGCCAGCTTCCCGTTCTCGATGGCCTTCTGCGCCTGGTAGAGATCAATGTCCATGGGATATGCGGCAGCACTGACTACAATATCTGATTTGCGCGGCACATCCACTACGAATATCTCATGGGCATGCTTCACCGCATGGTCAAGGGACATATGTATGTCCCCGCAGGATGCCGCACATATGCGGTGATGCCGGTCAAGGACCGTCATGATAGAAAATATAGGCACATCCAGAAATGTGAGCGACTCCACCATGTCCTCATGTACCGGGTTCCCTTCCAAGGCAAGGGTCCTGGCCTCAGGCATGAGGGCAAGACGGTGATTCTGCTCAATAGTCCGGTATGAAGCCAGTCCGGGAAGCAGGGCTTTACGCCCCCCTGTGTACCCGGCAAAATAATGGGGCTCCACAGATCCGATGATCAGCAGCCCGTCAGCCTGCACTGCATGACGGTTGAAGAAGACCTCCGTCCCTCTGGAGGTGGTACCGAGGTATACTTCATCTGTCTTGTTCCTCGCATCATGGGCGATGATCCGCTCACGGCAGTCTGGAAACCGGCTGCCGAACATATCATGATATTCCGATTCATTGGGACCGCGGTGTGCGCCGGTTGCAACGATCCATGTGAGACTGCAGCAGCCGAGAGATTCATCCAGCACGTCCAATACTTTCCTGGTGGGAGTCGGCCGGGTCTGGTCATTGACGATCACCAGCAGATTCTCTTTACCCTCCAGGAAGGATGCTGCACTCCCTGACCCAAGAGGGGAAGCCAATGCTCTGCGCAGCACCTCTTCTTCACTTGAGGTCTCTGCCGGCTCATTAGGATACAGCACTGTAACCGGCACTTCATCGGGGATCACTGCCCTCTGCTCTCCGCCTCCGTAGGGAAGTATGCACTTCATGATTTCCTCCCAGAGCGCTCCATAGCCTCAATGAGGGGAAGCCTGATTCCTGAAAGAAACCGTACCATGGCACCTCCTGCTGTACAGATATATGAGATTTGTGCAGGATCCGTAAACGCGTGAGCTGCATTCACCGTATCGCCTCCGCCGATTACCGTATACCCGGGAGCATCCTGGATCGCCTGCCACAGATCCCGGGTCCCTGCTGAGAACTCAGGGTCCTCAAACAGTCCAGCCGGGCCGTTGACACATACGGTCCCGGCTGAAAGAATTTCCTCTCGATAGCGTGCAATTGTTTTTTCTCCGATGTCGAGAAACAGCTCGTGCAGCGGCAACTGCTCCAGAGCTGCTTCGGTACGTTTGCCTCTGCTCCTGTAAGCAAGATCGCTTGGCATAAGGATCTGATCAGGATATTCCTGCAGGTACCGTTTCGCTGGAGCAATGAATTCCTTGAGTGATCGGTCTGAAAGAAACCGGTCGACCTCCGTCCCCAAGTCATACCCGGCAGCAATGAGGAAGACCTCCCCGGTTACCCCGCAGGTAAGCACCCGATCCGCTGTATGTGAGGAGAGCACCTCATTGAGCATGGAAAATGCATCCGATATCTTTGCGCCTCCCAGGACGAATACGCACGGCCGGTCCGGCGACTGCATGACATGGGTAAGGGCCTCCACCTCCCTGAATAGCAGGGGGCCCGCCGCTGAAGGTAGCACTTCCTGAAACCCCGTCATGGACGGAGCATTCCGATGCGCTGCGGCAAAGGCATCATTGACATAGAGGTCAAACAGCGGTGCAAGTCGCCGCACCAGATAGGTGTTCGTCATATCCGAAGGGGAGAGTTTCACTGCCTGCTCAAAGGTGGACACCTCTTCGGTGAGGTACCGGAGATTACCGAGGATGATCGCTT
>SKXS01000023.1 GCA_007128345.1 Spirochaetia bacterium | reverse complement strand
TCTGAAGACGCTTGAGTCCCTGAACCGCCGTGGTGTCACCATCGTAATGGTCACCCATAACCACCAGCAGGCACAGCGGGCAAAACGCCGTATCCGCATCCAGGATGGTCACCTCATAGGAGCATAGCCATGAGTACAAGGGAAGACAGAAACATCATCTTCAGAAATCTGAAACACCGCATGGCAGAGACCATGCTCCTGATCATAGGACTGGCCCTAGGCATCGGAGCCTCAGCGGCCGGCATCGCGCTGGTACTGAGATCCATGGAAGTATCCCGGGAGCTCCTCACCTCACAGCAGTATCGGGAAATTACCGTATCAACCCGTCAGAGTACCGGAGATATGGATGTGCCCATTATGGTGCTGGAGAACGACCAATCGGTCACCCTAACCTCACTGGACCTGCAGGCTGCATCGGATGCCCCGGATATTGCCTACGGATACATCAAGCAGCCCACAACATTCAGGAGCACTGCCGCATTTGTGGAAGCCTTCACCAGCGCCATGCGGGGACAATCGGGCATCTCCGGACAATCCGGAGAAGGAGGCGGCGGCATCCACCGGGAAACCGAATCTGACAGCGGAGCACTCTCAGAGCGACTGAAGGATGCACCTGATCTGCGGGAAGCTGAACCGCTGTTCACCCTGCCTGAGCACACCCTTGACGGTCCTGAACCCGCACTGGATGAATGGCACGGCTATCTGGTTACCCCTCAGTTCTTCACCGCTTGGGGACTTCAGGCCTCCAGGGGAAGCCTCCTGACTCTGGAAGATATAACGCTGACATCAAATGTCATGGTGCTGGGCAGCGAACTTGCGAAGATCCTCTATGATGACGGTGTCTCTTTGGGCAGACGATTTATCAGCGGTCCAACGGTGTACGAGATCATAGGCATTCTTGAGCCCACCGGAACACCCATGGACGATATGGCCTTTTCCGCTGCCTTCATGCCTGATATCCTGCAGAACATCCAGCTGTCCAACATTTCCATGATCCAGTCCCGGTGGAACACCAATCTCAGCTTCATGGTAAACGATCCCGCACACTTGGAACGAGCCGCTGAGCAGCTTGATCTCTATTTCACCAGGACCTACGGCCCAGGCAGCGCCATCATCACCATACCCAGACTTGAGGCCCAGGCAATTCAGGATAGGAATACCAGAATCGTCACCATGATTCTTTTCCTCGCCCTCGCCGGCCTGTTCATTGCCGGTGTGAATGTCTCAAACATCCTGCTCGGACGCACATTGAGAAAACAGAAGACCATCGGCGTCCTCAAAGCCCTGGGAGCTTCGAAGAAGAAAATATTTTCCCTCTTCTTCCGGGAGGCGCTGGTCATAGGATTATTCAGCACAGTCATCGGAATCGGTATATCGTATGTCCTTGCCCATCTTATGCAGCAGAGTACCGAGCTGGGACCAATCAATCCGTACCTGCTTGCCGCGGGAATCGGGACAGCCTGGGTGATCACTACCGTGCTCACCATCTTTCCCGCCCTGCATGCTGCAAAGATTCCTGCAGCTGAAGCCATGCGCACTGAATAGGAGAACCTACATATGAAACCATTGCATGCCATCATTCGTGAAGCCTTCAGAATGCCGGCTAAGTCAATCCTCACCCTTATCACGGTAGGGCTCGGGGTAGGCACCCTCATTCTTGCCATGAGCACCAGCGATTCATTCCAGAAAGCCATAACCGAACAGCTCACCGGGGACGGTCTCATTATCAACGTAGCGAATGCTCGGTATTCTGTAGAAGGGGGATTGGAACCAGTGCGCCCGGTTGTATTTGACCAGGAAGTCCTGAGCATCGTTGCAGCAGGAGTGAGCGGTATACAGGGCGTCGCACCGCTTGCTTCCACTACCTGGAGGACGGTTACCATAGGATCAAATCAATACCAGATTCGCAGGGTGATCGGTTCAACCCCAGACTACATGGAGGTCATGGGGCTGCAGTTGGCTGCCGGATCATTCTTCACCCAAGAGGATGTACGGTCAGGGGAGACCAAGGCGGTCATCACCCGGTCGGCTGCAGAAGCGCTCTTCGGAAGCGCAGAAGCGGCGCTGGGTAAAACAATTCAGCCTCCCGTACGTGGTTCCCTGGAACGCGGCAGCGGGGGAAGCACCCAGAGGACAGTAGTCGCACAGATATTCACAATTGTCGGGGTATTTGAGGATGTTGATGAGATCAAGCGACGGGCATACGGCATTGCTGATGTGGTCATACCCTACACTACCGGCGTTCAAGGCGGGATGAACATTGCATCGCAGATGCAGTCTCTTATAGGTACCTTCGCTGTCAGAACTACCCAAGGCTCATTCTCAGCTGCAGAAGCACAGATCCGCGATGTGCTCACCCGGCAGTACGGACCGGACATTGCCATACATATCTGGGAAGGTCAGCCTAACGGGGTAAGCTCAATGCTTGAAGAAACCCGGAATGCTATAGCTACTTTCTCATTAGTGATCAACCTCCTGGGCTTTGTACTCCTGCTTACCGGATCCATCGGCATTCTCAGCATCATGATTGTCGAAGTCCTGGGAAAGAACAAGGATATTGCCATGGAGCGGGCTCTGGGAGCCTCCAAGGGAAGCATTGTATCGGAATTCTTCTTCCGGTCAGTATTCATGAGCATCCTCAGCGTGGCGGTGGGGATTGCCCTCAGCTTGGTGTTTGCTGATCCGATATCCAGGCTCCTCTGGCCGATAATAAGCGGAGTCGATACGGGTACATCAGTGCAGACCGTGCTGACCTTTAGGTCAGCAGCAATTGGGGCATCTGCTGCTCTGATTATCGGAGGAGTATTCGGGTCCATCCCTGTATTCTCATCATTCAAAGCACCTATTGCTGACAGTATACGGGAGGGATGATATGAGGCGCGGAATATGCAGCTTCCTGCTGGCCTTTGCCGTATGGTCTCCTATCGCAGCACAGACACTTGACATTGATCAGGCGGTTGCTCTGATTATGCAGGAGAGCCAGGTGATCAAGTCAGCTGAAGAAGCGCTTGAAAAAGCTGAAGAGGCATTGCAGAGCACCCTGCTCATCGAACGTTCAAGGATTTCCTTCAGCAGCAGCCTGCGTACCAAACCCCTTAAACCGGGGGAGACCTTCTGGGACCTCATTACCGGGAGCATGCAGCTTTCCGTACCGGTAGTTCCGCAGGTGAGCATGGGAGCCGGCCTGGACGATAAAGGCGGCAGCATCTCTCTTTCGTACACCCCCTTCAGCCTGCCTCAAGTAACCCCAAAGGATAC
>SKXS01000117.1 GCA_007128345.1 Spirochaetia bacterium | reverse complement strand
GCACGATCCACACAGGAGAGGTTGGTCTTTGCCGCAAGGATGAAGGTGTGTTTTTTCTTGACCAGCATTTCCAGGGCATCGTTTGAGAGATACCCCCGATCCATGATGAGTGATAGCGAGCGAAATCCCATGTCTGCTAACTGTTTGAGCGTTACCCTGAGCGTCCTGGCATCGACCATGTTACCGGGTAGCTTACGGTAATATACCGGCAGTCGGCTGCTCACCCCATACACGACCAGTTCGTTGATCTGTCTCATCCTATCGCCTTCCCGGTTCTTTCCCCACTTCAGGTCAATGGTATGGTACCCGTATCCCGAGCAGCTGGTGCTGTCGATGCCTATCCACTGATCCTCACGGGTTCGTTTGGTGCGCAGAGCAAAAAAATCCTGCCGCTGCTGTTCAGTGATAGACTGGGTAATGCGAGTCACGTCCCAGCTGTCAAGGAGCCTGTCGCTGGGAAATTTCTGAAACGCCTGGTAGCTGGAGATGTGATTGAAGCACTCAAGGGAGATAATTGAGAAAAAAGCAATAGTGAGCATCTCATCGGCTGCCTGTTTGCTCCCGATCGCCTTGATCAGGTCCTGGTACAGACCGATGGAGGTGGCCACCTGCTCCAGAAAGAAGGTGTTTCCGTAGAGACGGCTCACATACGCTCCCCTATAGCTGGGGCGGCCACGTTTCGGGGCGTCCTGAGGGATCATGCTTCCCACTGGCGGGATTGTCCAGTCCTCAGGGAACACCAACTGCTGTCGCTGTTTCTCGGTCAGGGTGAGATACCTGAGGTTGGGGGTGAAGACCAAATCATGCGACAGTTTCCCATAGATGGTTTTGGTATGCAGGTATTTTCCGATTTGCTCATCCTTTCTTGTAGTCTGAGTTACCGCATAGCGGTACTTACCGTTGACAAAGAGATACACTTGGATCCTGCCGTCATCCCGCAGCTTTCTTGGCATGTCCCACCCCCTTTATAATATTAAAATTGTACTACTATAAAGAGCAGGAGTAAAGCTGCTAATCATTGATTTGACTATAATTATGGTAATTATTGCAAGGTAATATTAAAAATCGTTGCAGAATTCAGATTAATCAATAAAAATTCAGGAAGAAAGAAAAACCTTATCGTTACTAACCTATTTGATGCTATACTGATTTCATATACTGCTCAGGAGGTGTGATAATGAAAAAAGGGTTTTTGCTGGTAATGGCTTGTTTGATCCTGCTTTCAGGGTGCGCTTTCAATACGGTGAGAGCAGGCATATCTGCGTCAATCGAGCAGCGGGTAACTGATCATTATCTGTCGGAATTTGAACTGCAGATGCATCGTGTGAACTTCTCCATGATATACACTCAGACTTTTTCATTGGGCGGATTTGCCCATGGTCACACAAACTTTTCCCAGGGAGATTCGGTAACTTGGAAAGTGGAAGCCCACGATCAGGGGATGAGTTCCTCATATACCACACAGCGGGCACTGGTGGCCAAGCAGATTGACGGAACCTCATGGTGGTATCTGAGCCTCACAAGTGATGAAGGCGAGTTTGCATATGCCATGCTTGCAGATGCTGACCTCGCTCCTCTGACTATCCGGTTCATGGACCCGAATACCGGCAAACCTGCTGAACTACCCTTTGAGAAGCCGACGAAGGAAGCCTACGCCCAGACCGATGCGTATCCCGGCATGCTCCCGGAATCATACGATGAAGAAATCGTTATCCGTGATCCCCGGGACTTGCTGGACCATACCATTTCAACTGAACGTATTACTGTCGGTGCCGGTTCCTTCGACACAAAAAAGCTCGAGTACTCCTACGAAGATCCGGATACTGGTGAGACCTTCGGCTATACCTGGTGGGTAAACAGTCAGGTGCCTGGTGAACTTGTCCGCTTCATCTGGGGCGATCCGAAGGATGAATCGTTTATGAAAGGTGAAATAACCAGGATTGACCGGGGATTTACGACACCCCTGGCCCCATAGACAGGCATCAATATACGGAATACTGGAAATGCAGGGCGGGGGAATCCCCGGTTACGGTACAAGGACCGCCGCCCCGCTGAACCTGCCCGCACGCAGGTCATCCAGAGCCTGCTGCGCATCTTCCATGTCATAGATGTTGACTGTGGTTTTTATCGGGATCCGAGAAGCAACAGCAAAGAATTCTATCCCGTCGGATCGGGTAAGGTTTGCAACAGAGGTAACGGACCGTTCTTCCCAGAGCAGATCATAGGAGAAACTTGGAATAGCGCTCATGTAGATTCCCGCGCATATTACCTGTCCCCCCGGCACTACCGATCGTAAAGCGACGGGAACCAGATCCCCGACGGGTGCAAACAGGATAGCTGCATCCAGCTTCTCAGGAGGAGCATCACTGGAAGCACCGCTCCACAGAGCACCCAGACGACGTGCAAACTGCTGTGCTTCCCGGTCGTTCTTCCTGGTGAACGCATACACTCGCTTGCCTTGAAATACCGCTATCTGCGTGATGATATGGGCTGCCGAACCAAACCCGTAGATTCCAATTGCACGGGCATCTGGTGCCATTGCGTACGCACGGAATCCGATAAGTCCCGCACAGAGCAAAGGAGCTGCCTGGCTGTCAGGGTAGGAGGCAGGAAGGGAAAAGCAGTATCTCTGGTTTGCGGCAGCGTACTGGGCAAATCCTCCATCTATGGTATATCCGGTGAACCGGGCAGACCTGCAGAGGTTCTCCTTCCCGCTTGTACAAAACCTGCAGGTTCCGCACGTCCAGCCGAGCCAGGGAACTCCGACACGTTCACCAATACGGAAGCGTCTTACCTTGGCTCCCTTTTCGATGACAGTCCCTACAATCTGGTGGCCGGGAATCAGGGGAAGCTTCGGCGAGGTGAGCTCCCCGTCTACTATGTGCAAGTCAGTGCGGCAAACCCCGCAAGCGTGCACCTGAATGAGCACCTGGTCCTCATGAGGCACGGGGACCGGCACATTCCTGGAGACTAAAGGCTCACCCTGCCGTTCAAGAACCATCGCCTTCATGAGCTTCATCGGCAGCACCTCCTGACCATAAGTGTACCACAAATCAGGAAAATGATCCGCCTCCTCCGTCCCCGGAACTACTTCAGATTCTTTAACACTTCAGCTAAGTAGTATATAATTTATCGAAAAAGCACCGCTGCAAACGCAGCAGCATCCTGGAGGAACCATGGAACACAACTGGAAACGAGAACTGGCAGAGAACAGCACCTACTATGACATCCTTGCCCTCGGCAAGGACCGGGTGGGAAGGCTCCCCTTCTCTCTGCGCATACTGCTG
>SKXS01000041.1 GCA_007128345.1 Spirochaetia bacterium | reverse complement strand
TGTCCCTCTATGATTCCGCTGCCAATAATCCTGTCACGAAGCTTAGCTTCCCTTACCTGGACAGCTTGGGACACCAGAGGTTCCCAGTCCGTAGCGGCAGAAACTGCATCGGCAGCAGGAGATCTGCTGCATCCCTGGAGCGTTATGATTACGATTAGTGCTGCCACTCCAAGCATCGCCCTGGTTGTACCTGCTCTCATGTGATGCCCCCCCTTGTTACTTTGTTATATGGAGTAAAAGTATACATACTTAATAGGAAAAGTAAATAAAAAACGGGCAATTTTTTCAGGATGATCGGATCATCCCCAGGAGATCAGCTGCGATCAGCGCCATAGCAAGGATGATAATATAGGTGAAGTATCTGCGGAAGCTCTTCTCACCGGATCTTCTGAGCAGCATGATGCCCAGTTGGAGTCCAAAGATGCTCCCCGCAATAAGGAGCACCGTCAAAGGGAGGCTTACCTTCGGGATATCGGAGAATCCCTTCTTGATGATCCCTGACAACGAGGTGATGACCACAATGGCCAGGCTGGTTCCTACAGCAGTCCGATGCCCAAGACCAAAAAGCCCCAGGAGTATGGGAACCAGCAGAACCCCCCCTCCTATGCCCAGAAGTCCCGTCATAACACCGATGATCAGCCCGATGAGGAAGGTCAGAGGTATGCTGATCTGAATGTTCCCCTCAGAAGAGAACATTGGCCTGGGTCCCCTGGCCAAAAGCATTGGGGTACGCTCCTGTTCGGCTGACTCACGGGAGCTTGCCTTTACCGCTATCATGGTTACCGCGAGCACCACAAGGAACAGTCCGTGCATCCACATAGTGAATACATGCCTGCTGCCTCCGGCGATGCTGAAAAGCAGGGCCTCCTGGGCCAGATCGCCGAGGACTGACCCGATAACACTGCCGGCAGCGATATACCCGGCGGCAGCCAGGTAGACATTCCCCTGGGAACGCTGTCTCATCATCCCGGTGAAACTGGTGCCGAGAATAAAGCTGAGGCTGCTTCCCACGGCCAGCTCATAATTGATTCCCACAACGATGTTGAGCAGGGGAACGATAAGGAACCCGCCGCCGACACCGAAGAATCCCGTGAGCACGCCGATGAATCCCCCGATAACCAGCAGCACGAGGTAGAGCCAGGCTCCGGAGAACGATGCCTGCATGGGAGGTGCTATGATGGTGATGAGGTACTCCCAGTTCATGCGGTCATCCCTTGGTGTCCGTATGCTCAGGCTGTTTTTTCCAGGGGAATGAACGCCTGACCCTGAAAATGGCCCACTGGATAAGCATTCCTGAAAGGATTGGGACTGTAACGAACAAGAGCACTGCTGTCATGTGTTCCAGGAGCATAGCTTACTGTATATACCCTTCTTCCGGTTGTGTCAAATCTCAGGCTGTGACCAGACCAGCAGAACCGCTGAGTACTTGTGGGGTACGGAATACTCTGCCGATTGCCTGCCGCCAAGCGCTTCCAGGAGCTCTCGGGTTACAGCTTCGCGCTTCTGCACTCCCGCAGCAGCCATCCACGACACGCTGCGCACTTTCCCCGCCCACTGCCCGGGCGTAAAGGTAAGTTGGTAGTCATGTTCCCACGCATGGTGTACGGCAAAGCCCCAGGATTGCCACTCGTCAAACCAGACAGCGGGAAATCCGTTTATCCGTTTCCCCTCAATCGCCATAGCTCCTGCAGCCTTCATCGCAATATTCAGGCTGCGGGCAATACGGTAGGTACATTCTACGATCGGCGATTCCGGCAGATATACTGAATTGACTACCAGGAGCATCCCTTTCGCTGCAAGCGCTCCGGCGATGTGCCTAAGCACCGCCGTACGGTCAAACCAGTGCCATGCGCGAAGTACTGTAATGAGATCCGCCGGCTCTTCAATGGGAAAAGTCTCCGCATGAGCACGGCGGTATTTTGAGACTGGATCTGATTTCCTTGCAATATCCAGCAGATCTTCTGACGGATCAATTCCGGTTACCGCTGCACCCCGTGATGCGAGTGCCCGGGTTAACAGTCCCGTACCGCATCCGAGATCGATGACCCGCCTTCCGGCAAGCACGACCCCTTTTTCTTCCAGCTGTGCAAAGAAGATATCGGGGATCATGTCGCGGTATGCAGCATAGTCACCTGCTACTTCAGAAAAATCACCTTCCTTCATAGGGCCTTACCGTTATATCCCGGGTGCTTTTCTTTGCATCTGCCCAGATGGAGATGTTTCCCATGATCCTCAGCAGACGGAGAAGCATGAAGGGCTTCTCGAACTCGTGCAGGTAGGCATCCTGAGCAGCCCGTATGCGGCTGCGCAGTCCAGGACGCATATCAGCCGCTTGACCGTACACAGCTCGTCTATACGATTCACTAAACGGGGAGAGGTGTTTTCGCCAGTCCGTCAATGCAGTAGAGCTTCTGCACTGCCTGCCTGTTTTCCTGTCAGCCATGGTCCTTGATGAAGTGCACGATGCCCCAGTGGTAGGTTTCGGGGTCATCCCACATGGCCATATGGCTGCCGTCAGAACAGTGCAGGTAGGTTCCTTCAGGGAACTGGTCCGCCATCCACCGCATATAGGAGGGATCCATGGTGTCGTGCTGGGCGCCGATAACCAGCGTCGGGACAGATATGTTTTTCAGTTCCGCAGATCGATCCCATTTTGCCAGGGCACCTGATATCCCGAATTCACTGGGTCCCTGCATGTACACATAGAGATCCTTGTTGATGTGCCCGAAGGAGTCCTGCACCCATTGCGGCCACTGGTCCGCGGGACGCCGGAGCACATGCTTTTCATAATGGTGCGGGATCAGCAGGCTCATGTACTCCTCGCTCTCGTAGTCCCCTGCGGCTTCCAGCTCCCTGATGCGGGAAAGCACCTTCGGGTCCATCTGGGATGCGAGCACCTCGTCAGCGTATGCCTGGTACTTGACGCAGTCGGCCATCATAT
This sequence comes from Spirochaetia bacterium, assembly GCA_007128345.1. Lineage (GTDB taxonomy): Bacteria > Spirochaetota > Spirochaetia > PWKH01 > PWKH01 > SKXS01. The sequence continues at coordinate 417 of SKXS01000041.1, read as the reverse complement.
TCGAAATGATCAGACCCTTGAGCGCTTCCTGGTGTGCAAGGGCGTACTCCATGGCCAGGATTCCTCCCCATGAATGACCCAGGAGGAAAAAGTTTTCCGGGCCCAGTTCAAGAGCGGTCCTCACCTGCTCCACCTCATCGACAAACCGATCAATGGTCCACAGCGACCGGTCAGCGGGATTGTCGGAGAGATGGCTCCCGAGCTGGTCGTAGTAGATGTACTCGATCTCGCCATCAGCTATCAGGTAGTCGTCAAAGCTCCTGAAGTACTCGTGGGTTGCCCCTGGTCCTCCATGCAGCAGAAGCAGCTTCTTCGAGGGGCTGCTCCCGCACCGTTGAGTCCAGACATTGAACGTTCCCTTCGGTGTTTCCACTGGGATCATCCTGATTTCAGTCACTGGCATCGCTTCCTCCTTTT
>SKXS01000256.1 GCA_007128345.1 Spirochaetia bacterium | reverse complement strand
TGAGAGGACTTCCGGGATGCTGTTTCCACAGGAAGCATCATACTGGACGTATGGTCCGTCATACTGGCCCGGGTGGGTAATCTGGAAAAGAAGCAATCCGTCCGGGTGTATGCTTTTGTATGCATCTACAAGACGTTTAAACCCTTCCAGGTTGCTTGGGGTAATCACCAATTGGTTTTTCCTGGCTACAGCATCCGGGGTCACTGAGACAGCCTCGACAACAGTGATGCCCCATTCACCTCCAGCGATCCTCCGATACCGGTCCAGGGCCCGCCTTGAAACCTTCCCGCCTGGATCACTGTCATTCGCCTCCATTGGCTGGGCAGCAAAGCGATTAGGAGCTGTCTTTCCCCCGATTTCCTTTGCCGAAAACAGCAGCTCGCAGTCATTGGGCGTCAGCAATTCAGACACGGCTGGGCTCCTGATTTTAGACGGAACAGCAGACTCTTCTCGCTTTCACCCATGGTGCTCTTCATGACTAGCACCTCTATTCCGCCGGCCATCCCTATTAAGCAGAGATGTATACACTCGACAATCCATATCACCCCATGCGGATACGGTCGAGGACACGTGCAGTCCTCAACGCACTCGTTCCAGTGCTGGGACAGACTCCGCTTTTTCCCAGCAGTTCATCTACAATGGTTTGTATCAGCGGCTGTTCAACATGTTCAGGAATTTCATAGAGAATTTCCCGGGTTTGCGGGACAGATGCTGATACACATGAAGTAACCTGTATAGGTTCAGTTCCAAATACGGAAAAAGTGACACTGCCAAGAGAACCGACTAGGGTGAACTCATCAACCGTCTCTCCTGCAGTAAAGCACCAGACTCCTGTTCCATGAATCCCTGATTCGCAAACCCAGCTTCCGGCTACGATGTCTTCCGCAGGATAGAGTCCTCCCTGGTTGGCTGCAAACCCACGCACTTCAGCAATCGGTCCGCACAAAAAATCCACGAGATCAAATGTATGTGACCCGAGATCGACGAAATGCCCTCCTCCTGAAATTTCCGGGATCACCCGCCAAGGGAGCGGGCCGCCGGACAGCTCATCTTCACCGGGCGGTCTATGCAGCATTATTCTTGCGAATCGTACATCCCCTATCTCTCCTGCATGCAGGATATCGCGTACAGTAAGGAACTTATGCTGCGCTCTGCGGTAGTAGGCAACGAAAAGCGGAACGTTCCTCTCATCACAGTACTGCACCATCTCCTTACTTTCCTGGTAGTTCAACGCCATAGGCTTTTCTACATAGGCCGGCTTGCCGGCATCTGCAGCCAGCAAAGCGTACTCCTTGTGTGAGGCCGGGGGTGTAGCCACGTATACCGCGTCTACATCCGGATCCAGGATGAGCTTACGCGCGTCATCATACCACTTCAGCACCCCGTGTCTCCGTGCGTAATCAGCTGCCAGTGCTCCATTTCTGCGCATCACGGCAGCCAATGCCGAATTCTCCGCTTTCTGAAACCCGGGACCGCTTTTCACTTCAGTCACATCTCCGCATCCGATTATTCCCCAGCGTATCACATTCATGTGTCTATCCCTCATATACCGAAGTATGGCTCTCGATATACTGATTTATATCAGATGAAGCAATCCAAGTTCGCAGTACAGCCGCGACTGTTTGCATCATTCTTTTTGAGAAGAATTCATATATAACCCTGTCATGTCATGGGGAATCACGTTCATGTCTTCTTTCTGATTTCCTTGATGAGTCTTGCTGAGAGCTCAGCAAAACTTACGGCCAAATCCGTCCTCTGCACGATGATATGGCTCGGAAGATTGAGGGCCTGAACTGAGAAATTCCAGATGCCGAGGATTCCCGCATTCACCAGGCTGAGGGCAACCTCCTGGGCATGCTCGGCAGGTACAGTAAGTACAGCCATGCGTACTGAGAGGGTGCTGACCATTTCAGGCATTTCTCCCATAGCAAACACCCTGACACCGTTTATCATGGTGCCGATCTTTTCCGGACTATTGTCAAAGACAGCTGCGATCTTCAGACCGTACTGGTCAAATCCATGGTACCCTGTAAGTGCACTGCCGAGATTTCCAGCCCCAACGAGAATTGCATCAGTAGCGTTGTCCCAGCCAAGCAGCTGTTCAATTGCGAATATCAGGGGCTCTAATGCAAACCCAATTCTCGGTTTTCCTCCAATACCTGTGCAGGCCATATCCTTACGCACCTGAATTGGCTTGAGGTTGAGCACCCGCGCAATTTCTGTCGAGGATATCCACTTCTCACCCTCCTCAAGATGCGCCTTGAGCAGCCTCAGGTAGAGCGGATACCTCCTGATTGACGGCAGCGGCACTTTTTGCACCTGATGTTCTCCCATGTATCACACCTCCATTGCCTGCATCATAAAAAACAGGCTAATCTCTGACCGCCCGGACAAACTGGTCAACAGATGCCCTTACCACATGCTCAAGCTCAATGTGCGTGCCTTCCAATTCCAGAACTACCGTACTGAAGATCACGCCTTTCTTTTGGTGTACCGCACTGATGTCCTTTTTCTCGATTACCTTGACTTCTGTCTTAGCTATCGGATTTGCTGATACAAAATAGATATGTCTTCCTGTCACCGCTGCCATCCACCGTTTTCCTTCCCAGAGCCCGGAAGTAACCCCATAGAGCTCCTCATCCATACCAATCACATGGGGAAGAGCTCGTGTTTCCCTGCGAAAACTGTAGAACTGGTGAACCCCGAGATCCTTCATCCGATCCTTGATATCCCGTATAGTCATGGCAATCTCCCCAAGTAAGACGATTTCAAGAAAGCCGCCTTGCACAGACCCCAGAAGTTATATTATCATAAGAATGTCATATATGAAACAAACGATTATTATAGGCGGCGGTGTAGGCCCCATGGCTGGGGTGGCACTGCACAGACAGATTATTCTCAATACGGTTACCGAAGGCACAGATCAGGATCATATCGATGTGATTCACCTGTCATACGCTTCCAGGATAGCAGACCGCACAGACTATCTTCTGAATCCTCAAGATATGATAAATCCGGGATCTGCCATGGCTGAGGTTGTTGAGCAGGCATACCGGACCGTACAGGCGCTTGCCAAACGGGCGGCAGTGGGCATTCCATGCAACACTTTTCACGCTCAAGGGATATTCTCTCCTTTTACCCAACAGCTCAAGCATACGTGCCCTGATTTGAGTATTCTCAATATGCTTGAAGAGACGGGTATGTTCATTGCTGAAGCTGTTCCCGACATCAAGAAAGTTGGTCTGCTTTCTACTACGGGGACAAGGATGAGCAGAGTCTGGCACAACCTCCTGGAAGCATCGGGCATGCAGTGCATTGAAGTCGCCGAGGAGCTGCAGGACCGGCTTCACACAAACATCTATCACCCG
>SKXS01000143.1 GCA_007128345.1 Spirochaetia bacterium | reverse complement strand
TGCCGATACGAGAATCCCCATGAATGCATCTCTGTCAAGGATATGCTCAGGCATGCAGACCTCTTTCCCCTCATGGCCGCAGGGCATAAGCATTCCTTCCAGCAGGCTTTCACGGGTAGGATTGATGCACACCCGGGTATCAGCAAATAATTCCGGATATGAAATATAGACACCTGGAAGCAGGTCCCAAAGGAAAAACCGCTCAATGCTGTTAAGACTCACACCCCTGGCAAACCAGGCATGTATATAGTCAATAATCTCCTGCGGCCAGAAGGAAACTTTTTCAAGATCTCTGCGGAAGAACGGGGCCTGAAGACAGACATGACCATTCATGATGACAATATTCCCAGGCCCATGAAGCAGCTGATATGCCGCCTCAGGGTTACAGGAAAAGTTTAGCTCCCTGCATTTTCGTCCATCAATATACAGATCTTCAGTATATCCTCCCATGCAGACGAACTGCTTAGCCTCCTGATAAAACTCCGGATAGACCTTTGAAGCATCATAGAGATTGCCGACAGGACCTGCGGCCAGGATAGTCACTTCCTGGGGATATCGTGCCACCGTCTCAGCAAGGAAGGATGCAGCAGGAGTTGGGTGCCCTAATGGTTCCATTTCATCACTGCAACGGTTATGCCCCAGGGCTGTCTTAGCTACTCCAGGGTTCAGTTCTTCCTGGTAAATTTCTCCTTCACATACGGGAATATCTTCACGCTTCAGCATGGCAAGCAGGTTCCTGGTATGGAGGGATACATCCTTCAATCCGGCATTTCCAAAGGTTAAAGTAATACCGAGCAAGTCAATATCTTCCCTTCCCAGCAGGTACATAATCAGCAGTCCGTCATCAATATCGCGCCCAGGCATGCCCATGGTATTGTCACAATCCAAAATAACTTTATGTTTCATTTCTTGTCCCTTGTATCTATACGCATATACACTCACGCAGCAGACCGTAATGCACACCATGACAGCTGTAAGAGAATTAACTGCCGGAGCGCATAACCGATGCTGTCTTATTCTTGGAACCTTGCAGTACCAGCAATTTCTCTTCATATGTGAAAAACTATTTATTTGATACTACAATAGACTAATGTACTGTCCGGAACAGCATCCATACAGATCTGTTCCGGACAGTTGATTATTCAGCTCGAACCATGAGACTTACTTTGCTGTCCAATACCGGTATTGGTGGCGTTGAGTCAAGAATACCGGATCTATACTAGGGGTATGTGCCATCAGCAATGCACCATTGGTTATCCAGACTGCGGCTACCTCATCATGAAGAATTTCCTGCATTCTAATGTAGTATGCTGCACGTTGTTCAGTATCCATAGTAAGCAGGGCTTTCTCCCTCAGTTCATCATATTCAGCATTTGAGAATTTCCAGAAGTTCCAGCTTCCGACGTGCTGAGAAATCAACCAGACAAACCACCTGTCCGGCTCGAGAGTTGGTCCGTAATTAGCCAGGAATAACCCCGGTGTCGATATTCTGCCGAGACGCTCGAATGTGCTGTCAACAATACTGATATCTGTTTCAATACCAATCTTTTGCAGATCAGACTGCACAATCTGGGCGATTTCAGGCATTGGCGGGGGTGTGCCGACTGTTATGGTTGTCTTAAATCCATCTGGATATCCCGCCTCAGCTAACAGTTCCCGGGCACGGTCAAGATCAACATCGTAACGAGGAGCATCCGGCCAATATCCCAGAACTCCTTCAACGATCATCGCATCAGCCCGGTTGACCATGTTCCTGTATGCTCCTTCGATAATTCCATCGATATCTACTGCATACCGTACAGCCTCACGCAGCCTGATATCAGTAAATGGTGATTCCTGGTGATTAAATCCAATGAAAATATGCCGTGTGACAGGAACCTGTTTCACTTCAAACCTGGGATCTGCCTTAAATCTCTCATAGGCATCCACTGATATCTCTGTAGCATGAAGATCACCCCGCTCGAGGGCAAGCTCAGCCAACTGTATCTCCGATATTGGTAATATCTCTATTGCCTCAAAATCGGGAAGATCTCCGAAATAATCGTCAAACCGTTCAAGGACCATTTTCTGTCCTGGAATCCATTCAGCCCAGGAATAAGGGCCCGAACCTACAGGATTGGTCGCAAATGCATCACCAAGCTCCTCATACGCTTTTTTGCTGATAATGCTTCCGGGAGTAAACGGAATAGTTCCTACAAACAGAGGAGCGTAAATGTCATTCAGGTAGATCGTTCCTGTATAGCGCCCCGTTACTTCAACGCGATCCAAGGTTATCCACTCAGAACGGTAGGCAGAATCTGTTTCGGGGTCAATGATCCTCTCGAATGAGAACTTGACATCCTCCGCAGTCATCTCACCGTAGCCCCGATGGAACTGGATCCCTTCCCTTAGCTTGAAGGACACTGCCAGTCCGTCATCACTCACCTCAACCCATTCTGCAGCATCAAGAACGAGGTCCGATGAGCCGGCATCAAACCGCATGAGCTTGCTGTACAGCACAAGGTCAATATTGTACTCCTCATTCCCACGGTAATAAGCTGGATCAAGCGTATTGATATCCTGTCCCTGAGTCGATCTCACCGCTATTCTTGCAGGGGCTTCCGGTTCGACTATCTCTCTCGCTCCCCCCGCGAAAACCATTCCTCCAATAATGATACAGGTGAGTATACAAATCATGATCTTTCGCATACTTTTCATACATTTACCTCCATGTAAATTGTATTAATTTTCCATAACACATCGTTATGGAACTAATCTCCTGATACTTTCCTATTCTCAAATCCGTTCAGCACGAGATCATCTGCCAGGTGGCATGCAACCATATGGGATGTATCTGACGTGCGGGCATCCCGCAGTATTGGCGACTCCCTCCTGCAGATATCCTGAGCATACCGGCACCGGGTATGAAAGTAGCAGCCTGAGGGCGGATTTGCCGGGCTCGGGACTGTTCCATGGAGCATCACTTTCGTCTTCTTTACGCGAGGATCCGGAACAGGAACTGCAGACAGCAATGCTTCAGTGTACGGATGCTTCGGGTTGGTATATATCATCTGGGCATCGGCAATTTCTACGACCCGCCCCAAATACATAACAACAATCCTGTCGCTGATATACTCAATAACACTTAAGTTATGGGCAATAAACAGGTATGTGAGACCGAATTCCTTCTGAAGGTCCTTGAGCAGGTTGATAATCTGGGCTTGGATTGAAACATCAAGGGCCGACACAGCCTCATCGCAAATCACTAATGTTGGGTCTATGATCAGGGAGCGGGCTATTCCGATGCGCTGCCGCTGACCGCCGCTGAATTCATGGGGATACCTGTCAAGATGATAGGTACTCAACCCAACCTTCTCAATGATATCAGCAACACGTTCCTTCTGTTCCTTTA
>SKXS01000136.1 GCA_007128345.1 Spirochaetia bacterium | reverse complement strand
GGGGCGCTTATTGGATGCATGGGGGATGAGGCGCGCTACCTCTACGGCTGCTCCTCACCTCAAGGCCTAAAGGCAGGTGCCATGTACCTCCTGCAGCACCGCATCATCACCTCCCTCGCGCATGCGGGCTATGCATCATACGACCTCTTCGGCATAGCGCCTAGCAATGAGGATGACCACCACCTTGCCTCCCTTACCCAGTTTAAGCTCGGCTTTGGGGGAGAACGGGTTATGTATGTGGGGACGCTGGATTATCCTCTGCATACTATACGGTATGCGCTCTACCGCATGCTTGAGGACCTGCGCTTCTCGGCCCGCAGGCGCTCCACGGCTTCCCGGAAGCGCTCGCCTCGCTCATAGGCGTTTGCAAAACTCCCGAAGGATGCCGATCCCGGGGAGAGCAGCACCGTTGAGCCAGCTTCTGCGCACGCGAAGGCACTGGTGACCGCATCCTCCATCTGCGAAAAAGGGCCTGAACAGGGAATATCATGGGTGTAGCAATGCGCTAATAGCCTCCGGGAAAAGTTCCCCTCAAGCAGGTGAATTGAAGCGCACCGATTGGTTATGATGGGCAGGGATGAGAGGGGAACATGCTTGTCGCTGCCGCCGAGGATGAGGTGCACAATCCCTTCACAGTGATCCAACGCCTGCACGGTGGATTCCAGGATAGTTGAAGCCGAGTCATTGATGCAGGTAATCCCGTCTACCGGCTCAAGGAACTCCATGCGATGGGGCAGGGGTTTCCAGGATGCCAGACCCTCCAGGATGCAGGATGCGGAAATACCCAAGAGGTGTGCGGCCAGTACCGATGCGATGATATTGCGGCAGTGGGTGTGCATGCCAGTCACCAGTGAGGCGGGTATATCCAAAAGCAATGTTCCCGCAAGGAGCACTGCCCAGCTGAGCTCCCCCTGGGTGCAGGCTGCAGATCTGCATCCTGCATGATTTCCTATTGCATAGAGATCACCATGTGAGGGAATTGTATCAGTGATCTCCTTATAGGCGAAGCAGGAGCTGTCAAGAATACAGATGCCCGTACCTGATGCCTGCACTGCCAGGGCTTTATCCTCAAGGTAGGAGGAGAATTCCCCGTAGGCATCCAGGTGGTCAGGGTAGATGCTGGTGATAACCGTGAGGCGCGGTGCGTAGGGAACCTGGAGGTTTTCCAGGTCGCGAAGCTGCCAGGAGGAGAGCTCCAGCACAAGGGGACCTTCCTTTCCCTCCTCCAGAAGGGAAAATCCTGAGACTCCCACATTGCCCCCCAAGGATGCCGATGAGTCATGGAGAAGAAGCATGGAGTAGATGAGTTGTGCGGTGGTGCTTTTGCCCTTGGTGCCTGTTATGACGATGAGCTCCCTCTGGGTATGCTTCAGCAGCCAGGAGATATCTGTCTCTATGCGGGAAGAGAGCTTCAGGTAGGGGCTGTTCCAGGGCACTGAAGGACCCTTGATGACAAGATCCGCCCAGGTGAAGTCCTTCTCCTTGTGGCCTCCGAGGCTCCAGGTGATATCAGGGAAAGCGGTAAGCGTATCTATGGATGGCTTGAGGCAGTCCGCGTCCCGGAGGTCGGTAATCCTGACGGTGCAGCCGCGCTGAGCGAAATAGCGGGCGGCTGCTGTACCCCCTCCATGGAGGCCCAGGCCGTGAATGAGCACCTTCACGAATAAAGAGTAGTTGAGAAGATAAAAAAATGCAATAACTCATATGCTCAACTCTTGACCATACATGGGCGTATCGTCATAATACAGCTCAACTGATTGACTTTAAAGGAGCTGACACAGTGCCCTGCGGAAGAAAAAGAAAACGACACAAAATCGCAACCCACAAGCGGAAAAAGAAACTGAGAAAGAACAGGCATAAGAAGAGGAAATAATTTCTTCATGACAGCGCCCGGATTATGTGGTAACCGGGCGCAGGATTTTTACCGGTCTTCTCCATCCGGCATCCATTGATTACTTCTCCCATCACACACTAACCCGTAATCGCAAGCAAGTACATGCTTGAGTCCTTGATTGAGCTTCAGCATGCATGTGCCGAAGTCATCGCTCTCCTGCGCTTCGCACTGCCTGATCACCTGGGGAGCCAGGGAGGTGAGGACCATCTCGATAGCCAGTTTTGCAGCCAAAAACCGCTGTTCCTTTGCCACGGCGAGGACCATCGGTTCCGGCAGGATGCCGATAACCTCCCAGGTGATCTGCTCCAGCTGGGAATACCTCCCTGCATCCTTGTCCTGGGTGCTTAGCCGCAGGGGCAGGGCATTGGTGATGTCATCAATGTGGGAAGCAAGATAGGTAAGGTTAAATAGACCGGTGGCGCAGTTAAAGAGTATGTGGGTTCCCTGGGATTCAGCATGGGAAACGTCGTCAGGAGATATGGCTGCACCTATGTCCATGCAGTCGAGGTGGTCCCTGTCATTGATAACGAGGATTCCTCCCTTGAGGTCCACAGGGGTCTTGAAGGAGAATTCAAATGATCCCTGGGTACCCTTGAGGGCCGTGAGGGCCAGATGCACCGGATTGAGGGTGTTGCCCAGGTTGTCTATGTTCCCTACCCATGCAAACCGCCTTCCTGAGTTCTCCAGCTGCCGGTAGGTCTCCTTCAGCACGGAGAAGTTCTGGCCGTGACCGCCCGGGAGGGCCAGGGGCGTGTCATCCCTTCCCCATGCCTGAGTGAATATCGAGAGCTTCTCACCTGATTGTGGAGGATTGCATGCGGCAAGCATGGGCTGCTGGACCGGGGGTATGCAGGTAAGATTGCTGCCCAGCAGATCCTGCAGCTGAGCCAGCAGAGGCCCCCCTTGATACTCCTCCATAGCTTGGAGTATCTGCGAATGGGTGGCCGCACTGGTCATCTGGAAGAGGGGTATATCCGCACAGTCCGGGATATCTAGTGATGCAAACCTGTCCTCTTTGAGCCTGCGGTAGCGCAGATTCGTCAGGAGCAGGTGACGCATCTTCAGCTCAAGAAACGCAGGTCCCGGCTCTCCTGATGGATGAAGGAATCCGGGAGTCAGTCCCTTGGGGGTTCCTTCGCACAACGGGTTAAGTGTCTCCAGATGGGGGGAGCAGAGCGAGAAGAGCTCCTCCCCGTAGGAGCGGTTCTTCTTGCCGTCGATGTAGCTGGTGGCAGAACCCCCGTTGAGGATCCCGTATGCCGCATACGGATAAAGCAGGATACCCAGGGTTTCCAGCGCTTCACGATCAAGGTACACCTGGTCCTTCTGCACGGAGGTGCACAGCTTGCGAGGATCTAGGCCTGGAATGTATTCCCGCACACACTCCTGGAAGTCCTGGTATGACACCGATATGCCTTCCAGATCAGCTGCGTAGAGCACATGCTTCCCGTCCACTTCAGGAAAACCCTTGAATGATGCTGAAGTAACCTGCTGCTGCCGCTCATACCTGCTGAAGGTCCCTTCCACAGCGGCAGGGTCTATG